>DATENM010000047.1 GCA_035275065.1 Blastocatellia bacterium | reverse complement strand
CGCCGTCGTCGCCTCAATCAGCTCGCGGGCATAGTGCAGGGCGCCGCCGATGACGCCGCCGCCTTCCTCCAGCATGAGGTTCATCCACAGCTTGATGGCCTCGGCCCCGGCCGCCAGCGGGCTGACTCGCAGCCGCCCGCCAGCCCTCGCCGGGGACGTGGCGACGGCGGCTTGCGGCCGATTCTGGAGGACGAGTTTGACCTGGAAGAAGGGCGAGCGCGAGAGGTCGCGCTCGGGCTGCAACTCTTCGACGAGGCGCTCGAAAGGCACCTCCTGATGGGCGTAGGCTGACAGCGCCGTCTCCCGCACCCGCGCCAACAACTCGGCGACCGTCGGATTATTCGAGAGGTCGGAGCGCAGTACCAGCTGGTTGACGAAGAAGCCGATCAGCGGCTCGGTCTCCTGGCGATTGCGGTTAGCGACGTCGGTGCCGATGACGATATCGCGCTGGCCGCTGTAGCGGCTCAAGACCACCTTGAAGGCCGCCAGCAAAGTCATAAACAGGGTGACGCCTTGCTGCCGGCTCAGCCGCCGCAACCCTTGCGTCAGTTCCTCGCTCAGGCGCAAGCCGACGCTGCCGCCGCGATGGCTGGCCACCGCCGGCCGCAGCCGATCCGTCGGCAGCTCCAGCGCCGCCACTTCGGCCAGCTGCCGCCGCCAGTAGGAGAGCTGCTCGTCGAGTACCGCGCCTTGCAAGTACTGCCGCTGCCACACCGCGTAATCGGCATACTGAATCCGCAGTTCCTCTAAGGCCGATGGCCGCCCCCGACTGTAATCTTCGTAGAGCCGGCTGAACTCAGAGACCAGCACCCCCGTTGACCAGCCGTCCGAGGCGATGTGATGCATCACCACTATCAGGATGTGCTCATCATCGGCCAACCGCAGCAGCGCCGCCCGCAGCACCGGCCCCCCTCGCAGATCAAAACCGCGCCCGCTCTCCTGCCGTAAGATCGCTCGTGCCGCTGGCTCCCTCATCGCCGCCGGCAACTGGCTGAGCTCCCACAGCCGCAGCCGCACCCCGCTCTCCGCCTCGATCACCTGCACGGCCTGCGACTGCCGCAACTCGAAGCGCGTCCGCAGCACCTCGTGCCGCCTCACGATCTCCCCCAGGCTCTGCTCCAAGGCCGCGAGGTTCAGCTCGCCGCTCAGCCGCACCGCCATCGGGATGTTATAGGCGGCGCTCTCCGGCTCCAGTTGATGGATGAACCACAGCCGCTGCTGCGCGAACGACAGCGGCAACTCGCTCTCTCGACTCACGCGCTCGATGGCAGGAGCTTCCGAGAGTCCCGTACGCCACGCTTCGCTTTCGATCTTTTTTGCCAGTGTCTTTATTGTCGGGTTTTCAAATATAGCCTTGAGCGGCAAATCGACGTGGAACACCCTCTTGATCCTTGTCATCACTTGAGTGGCCAGCAGTGAATGGCCGCCTGCGACAAAAAAGTTCTCCTCAATCCCTACCTGCTCTCTCTTCAGTACCTCCTGCCATACGCCTCTTAATAGTTCCTCTGTGGTGGTTGTTTCCTGTTCCTCCGAGCTCGCCTCTTCCGGCTTCGGCAGCCTCTTTCTATCCACTTTCCCATTTGCATTCAGCGGCATCTCTGCAAGCGTGACGATCTGCCATGGAACCATGTGCTCTGGCAGCTTGCTCCGCAAGCCTTCCACTATCTCGCTCCTGGTTGGGCTTGCCCCCTTTTCGGCGACGATATAGCCGACCAGCCGTTTCTCTTCGCCATAATCAAGCGCATGGACGACACTCTGTCTAACCCCCTCATGCGCGTTCAGCGCAGCCTCAATATCACCTAACTCTACGCGATATCCTCTGATTTTTATCTGGTGGTCGGCCCGCCCCAGGTATTGAATCTGGCCGTCGCGCGCGAAGATACCCAGGTCGCCCGTGCAATACAGCCTCCCACCCGCTTCTCCACTCAGCCAATCCGGTATGAATTTTTCTGCGGTTACGTCTGCGCGGTTCACATATCCTCTGCTCACGCCTGTGCCGCCTATGTATATTTCACCAAGGCGCTCAATCAAGGCTGATTGCATTGCGCTATTCACTATGTAGGCCGCCGTATTGCTTACCGGCCTGCCTATCGGCACCTCTATTCCAGCGTCGCCGCCACAGTTAAAGACCGTTGACCACACCGAGCCTTCCGTCGGGCCGTATTCGTTATACAACCTCGCTCTTACGCGATGCCTGCGATGCTGAGTTATGACCTCTGGGACACATGCCTCTCCGGCAACGATCACCGTTTGCAGCAGGTTTACGATTGCACCTGTGTTCGTCTCGAGCAGTATCCTATAGAAGGATGGCAAGCACAGAATGTGTGACGCCTGGTGCCGCTCAATCATCGCCGCGATGGCTAGCGCATCTTTCTGCTGGCCCTCTCGCGGCAATAACAGCGCGCCTCCCGTCGCCAGCGTCCAAAATATCCCGGCCACCGAGCTATCGAAAGAAATCGAGGACATCAGGAGATACTTGTGCACCGGCTCGCCATAGTAATGGAAGCGGGCCATGGTTGAGTTCAGCAGATTCTTATGGCTTACGGCGACCCCTTTGGGCCTTCCCGTGGACCCTGACGTATATATCAGATAGGCCAGATTTCCTGCCGCCACACCTTCGCCAGGCGGTTCGAGCGCTCCGGTGACTGGCAGCTCGTCGATCCGCAATACCTTGCCGGCGAATTCCGGCCTGGCGGCCAGAGCGTGGGAGTCCGTGAGCACAGCGATAGCGCCCGCGTCATCGATCATGTAGGAGAGCCGCTCCGCCGGATAGGCGGGGTCCAGCGGCAGGTAGGCGGCGCCAGCCTTGAGCACTCCCAATATCCCGACCACCATCTCAATCGACCGCTCAAGCAATATACCGACGACCGTCTCTGGTTTCGCGCCGTTTGCCCTCAACACGTCCGCCACCACGGCCGACGCTTTATCGAGCGCCGCGTAACTGATCGCCGCTTGATCGCAGATCACGGCGATCCTGTCGCCGCCTTGCCCGGCCTGGTTTTCGATGAGGTCGTGGATCAGTTCCTCTCGCCCAGGTGTGGCATGGGTGTCGTTCCACTCAATTAGGGTCTGCTGCCTCTCCGCCTCAGAGGCGACCTCCAACTCGGAAACCAGGCGGTCGATCTTTTCACAAGTTTGGTAGACCGAGTTCAGGTAGTGGGCAGCGAAGCGGCCGATCTGATCTGCGGCGAAGAGCCTCCTGTTGAATGTGAGTTCTACTGAAATGCCCGTCTCGCTTTTAATCAACAATAAATTCAGATTGAGCTTCAGCGGCGGCATGTCTTCATGCAAATCTCGCATCGAGATGGCGACATCGAAAAGCGGACAACGGTCAGGCTCGTCGCTCAGGTCGAGATCAGCTATCAGCTTGTCGTAAGGGCAGTCCTGATTCTGATAGGCCTCGATCAAACAGCTTCGGGTGGCCAGCACCAAGTTCTTGACAACCATCTCCGGGCCCGCGTCCAGAAGGATGGGTAAGACGACGCTTTGGCGCTCACCGGCAGAAAGCAGCCGAGGGCTGCCGATTGCTACTCGCCTGCTGCCTGAGCACTTGTGCATGCAGACGCCAAGGGAGGCGACGAACATGCAATAAAGCAGAAAAGGTGAATGGCTGGTGATCTTCTCAAGCCTCGCCAACGTGCCACTGGTGACGGCCAGGCTGAGCGTTTCCGTCTCGACAGGCTCACGCGCAGCCCCCGGCCAATCCGGCTTGAGAAACTCGGCGGGCCTGCCCCCGGATAGCTTCTTAAGCCAGTAATCGCGCGAGCTGATTAGCTTCTTATCGTAAACGAAAAGGTTTGATGCTCTAGTCTCCATCTATTTCCACCTGCCAAGTCCTGCTGGCACAAGTTTCGTCTCAAGAGAAGAAGTCGAACTGTACATTGAGGTCCACCCCCTCTAAACCCGCCCCGCCGTCAGGCGCTTTCCTCAGGCTGCACAGATCATAAAAGGGCTTGCCTGGATTGAGGGCGACCTCGCGTAAAATGGCTTCATACGGGTTGCCGAGGTCAGCCACGGTCCTCCACTTGAAGAGGTTCTCGTCATGGCGCAACACACCTGAAATGCCGGCTGCGTCCTGATATAGACACAGCATCAAGCCGGATTCTGTTCGCGCTGGCAGCACGTCCAGGAAGCTCCACTCACTGTTGGGCAGTCTCATCTCTGCCTGAAACTTCCTCTTGATGAGGAAGACCGGACGCAGCGTAGCCCCATCGTCGAATTCAAATTCCCGCCTGAGCCGTGCCATCGCGGCCTCATCAATGACCTTCTGCGTTTCCGTCGCCCGCTTCACGACTTCCCGCAGGCGCTCGGCGAGCCGGGTAAAGCTGAGGCTGCCCGACACGTCCGTCACCAGTCTCAGCACGGAAGCTAAGTAGCCGGGCGGTTGGCTATTCGCTTGTTCCACGATGGCTCGCACATCCACCTCTTCCCCCAATTCGATGGCCTGGATCATGACTTGAAAAGCGGCCAGAAGGATCAGCCACAAATCGCATTCGCTGTCGGTGGCCAATCTCGTCGCGGATTCCAGCAGTGGCCCGCTAATCCGCACCGGGTCAACACGGTACTTCTCGTCGCCCAAGTTGCTGAAGATAACCGGCGCACCCCGCTGCCCCTCGCTGTCAAATGCTCCTCCGCCTGCTGTGCGATGTGGTGATGGTCGCTCGGGCCGGCAGGCGGTGCCGTCTGTAACCAGCTTCGCATATATTTCGGCCACCTCTTTCAGCAAACGGCCGAGCGCCCAGCTATCACAAGCCAGCCGGTGACTCATAACCACGACGTAGTGATTCTCCGCGGACAAGCTGATCAGGCAGGCGCTCGGCAGGGGCCGCGCCTTGGAATCCGAATGCTGCCCCTGCTCGCCCAGCAATGAAGCGCAAACGGCGCCCGCAATATCTTCGGAGCCAAGTCCGGTGAGATCGATAACCTTTAGCCTCACGTAACGGGGAAGCTTGCCGTTGCGCGCAGAGGTGCCGTTGTGTTCGCGAAAGGTGCTGGCAAAAACTTGGTCGGACGAGACGGTTGTGCGCAGGGCGCAGTCGAGTGCGTCCAGGTTCAGTCTGCCGCGGACTTGCGCCAGGGCGCTGGAAACGGAAAAAAGAGGATCCGGGTCTGAGGCCATGAGAAACCAGAGGGCCGGCTCGCCGCGGTCTTGCTGATCGCCCGGGCACTCATCGGCCCTGTTGCCGGTCAGCGGCTGATGCTTTCGTCTGGCTGTAGATTCGCTCGGCAGATAGATGTCGCGCTTGGCGAAGAGCCGTTCGGCGGCCAGAAGCCCGCGGCCTCGCGCTTTGCGGAGCAGTTGGTTTGATTGCTGAATCTGGGTCGAGGCTTCGGTCAGTCCCAGCCCCAAGAGGAACTCCATCCAGGGCTCTAAACCCATTGCGTAGTTATAGAATCTCTTGGCTTCGAGAATCTCTAGCAGGCGCAGCCCCCCCGCGGCGTCGCAGCCGTGCGACCGCCGCGACTGATCGTGGTGGTAATCGGGAAGCTTCGGCAGCAACGACCCGCAATGCCAGGTGAGAGGAGCGCCCACACACTCCATGCCCAGGAAGACCGTCTGAATGGGTCCGATGATTCTGCGCAGATTTCTATAAATGCCTTCGTCAAGACAAGCCGAATCAGCCGCAAACAGGATGCGCTCATTCCCGACGCGGACGACGTAGCTGATCTTACTGTGCGCGATGTCGCTATGCTCTCCCAGGAAGGGCACGCTGATGATCTCGCCGCCAGGGAAATCAACCGAGTCAAGCGGGTCGAACTCCAGGCAGTTGCGGACGCCGAGCTTCCTCGCCATCAGTCTCAAAGAGGTGTCCCCATACAGAAGCCCATTGGTTTTCGGGACAACTAAGCAGCCGATCCGGTTCCTGAGCCTGAGCAGGGTCTCAAAGACCAGGTGGTCATGGTGGTTGTGCGTCACCAACGCAAAGTCGATGTGGTCGGGCAAGTCATGGTACGAATAGCGCTCTATCCCTCCGCCGTGTGGCAGTGCGGAAATACATGGGTCGGTTAGAATCGCTATCCCGTTCCATTCCATCAGCACAGTCGCATGCCCATAGTAGCGCAGACGCAGCAGCGAGCGATCAAGCGCCGCTTTGGGCGCAATGGCATTCTGCGTGAAGAGTTTCTCGAAGGTAGTTTCGTTGACAGATTCCAACCCGAGCAAGTCTTTGATGTGGCCCGCCGGACGGAACTCTCGCTCTAGCCTGAATAGCGAATCGACCCGGTCAGCGGCGAACGGCGTCGTCCAGTTGATCTCCCCCTCTTTATGCAGACGCGGCGTGCTCATGAAGAAGTCGCGGCTCGCATCACCTTCGAGGCGGAACAACCTTAGGGATTGCAGTCTCTCATCATAGTAGGGTGATTCGTAAAGCAGGCCCTCGAGTATGCGCAGCGTAGGACGGTTATAATAATCGTAGACCAGCTCCACATATCCCTGAAGCTCCCGGGGCAAGCTCTCGTAAAAGGGCTCAATGCTTTGTCCTTTGGCTTCATCGACCAGCTTGTTATAGTAAGTGACAACGGCCGTGGCCAACTCCATGTTCTTGCCTAGTTTCGCAATGGTGTCGTCCAGCAACCGGCGAATCTCCTCGGCCCTGTCAACGGGAGTGTTGATGAAGGGGCTGCCTTTGAGAGTCGGGTCACTGCAAGCCCTCGCATGCGATTCCGGGTCATCGAGGTAAGACTTCATTGTATTGCACTGGTAGTTCAGCAGGTGAAAGCCAGCCGTAAGCGGCGACAAAACATGGGACCACGCATGCCACTTGTGCACAAGCGGTTCAACCACCGTGGAATCGGCCAGCCTGTATTGCTTGCGAATTGGCATAGGCCCTCTTTGAGAAAACGATTCGGGTGTGTGAAGAATGAGGAGGGGTCAGTAGATCAATTAGCCTTACCTGTCATTCGAACTGAAAGGCCGGTTGCGCAAGCTCGCTCTGTGTCTGATCAGAAAGGGCTGCGGGTTCGCAAGCGCGGCCTTCTTGATCGAGACTTAGGTCAAGAATCTCAACGTCAGGAGAGAGAGTGACGGCGTGCAGTAGATTACGGAGATGACGGGCAACGGTTGTGATTTTTTCGGCGCTGAACAAACCCGAATTATATTCGAGCGTCAGATTAAAACCGGACTTCGACTTGCCGGCAATTAAGGCCAGGTCGAACTTAGAAACGCCCGCGTCGATCTCGACCTGCCTGATCTCCAACCCATTTACCTTAAGGTCCGACCGCGGCACGTTCCCGAGCGAGAACCAGACATCGAATAGTGGAGATCTACTCAAGCTCCGGCCTGGTTGCAACGCTTCCACAATTCTTTCAAAAGGCACATTCTGGTTCGTATAGGCCTGTAGCGCCACCTCCCGCACCCTTTTCAGCACCTCACGAAATGTCGGATTGCCCTGAAGATTTGTCCTCATCACGAGCGTATTTATCAAGAAACCGATCATGCCTTCCGTTTCCTTCCGGTTGCGATTAGCAATCGGAGTACCGACGCATATATCTTCCTGGCCGCTATACCGGTAGAGCAAAGTCTGCCAGGCTGCTAACAGCACCATAAATTGCGTCACCCCGACCAGGCGACATAATCCTTCCAGCCTTTCTGTCTCCTTCGTGTCTAAGCTGAATGTATAGGTATTGCCCACGAAGCTCTGGATTCCAGGCCGTTGCTTATCATATGGAAGCCTTAATCCTTCTGGCGCGCCCCTTAGTTGTTCCACCCAGTAAAGGAGTTGATTGTCGAGGATTTCGTCGGTTAGCCACTGGCGTTGCCACACGGCATAATCGGCATACTGGATCGCCAGCTCGGCCAGCTCTGAGGGCCGGCCCTGGCTATAGGCCTCGTAGAGCCGGCTGAACTCACTCACCAGCACCCCCGTTGACCAGCCGTCCGAAGCGATGTGATGCATCACGACTACCAGGATGTGCTCATCAACCGCCAGCCGCAGCAGCGCCGCCCGCAGCACCGGCCCGCCTCGCAGATCAAACCCTCGACTGCTCTCCTGCCGCACCACTTCGTGGGTCACCGCCTCGCGCTCCTCTGCCGGCAGCGCACTGAGTTCCCACAGCCGCAGTCGCACCCTGGCCTCGGCTTCGATCACCTGCACGGCTTGTTGCTGCCGCAGCTCGAAGCGCGTCCGCAGCACCTCGTGCCGCCTCACGATCTCTCCCAGGCTCTGCGCCAAGGCTCCTACGTTCAGCTCGCCTATGAGCTTCACCGAGCGAATCACATTATATGTCGTGCTATCAGGCTCCAGTTGATGGATGAACCACAGCCGCTGCTGCGCGAACGACAGCGGCAACTCGCTCTCTCGACTCGCGCGCTCAATCGGAGTCGCGGAGATGACCATGCCTTGCCGCTGCTGCTGTTGCTGCACAGCCGCCGCCAGCCCTCGCACCGTCGGCTCCTCGAACACCACCCGCAGCGGGACTTCCACTCCCAGCACCTCGCGCACCCGCGACACCACCTGCGTCGCCAGCAGCGAGTGGCCACCCAGCTCGAAGAAGTTCGCCTCGACGCTCACCTCTGCCTGCCCCAGCACCTCACTGAAGATCCCTCCTACCAACTCCTCGATGACATTCTCTGCCGCCCCTGCCTCACCCTCTCCGGGTAATTCTGCCGTCGGCGCCGGCAGCGCCTTGCGGTCGAGCTTGCCGTTGGCCGTCAGCGGCAGCTCCGCCAGCTTCACGAACACCGCCGGCACCATGTACTCCGGCAGCCGCCGGCTCAACCCCTCCCGCAGCTGCTTGCCGCTCACCTCCGCCCCATCCTCGCCCACCACGTAGCAGACCACCTGCGGCCCGCTCACCGCCTCATCGCGCACCACCACGGCGCTCGCCTTCACCCCCGCCTCCTCGTTGACCGCCGCCTCGATCTCTCCCAGCTCTACCCGATACCCTCGCACCTTCACCTGCTGGTCGCTTCTCCCTAGGTACTCCAGCTCGCCATCGCCGCTGTACTTCACCACGTCCCCCGTCCGATACAGCCGCGCCCCAGCCTCCCCGCTCCACCCGTCCGGCACGAACCGCGAGGCCGTCTCCGCCGCTTCGCTCACATACCCCCGCCCCACCGCCGCCCCGCCGATGTAGAGCTCGCCTACCATCCCCGGC
>DATENM010000046.1 GCA_035275065.1 Blastocatellia bacterium | reverse complement strand
AGCGCAGACCACGCATTACACTTTAGAAGTTGATAGGCCGAGCCAAGCCGTGAGCTTCGAGGAAGCAGACCGCGTGCGGGCGCGCAGATTCGGGGCATTCTTGCAACACAGGAAGAAAGGCAATTTTATACTCGCCATCGAATCGGGCAGGCACACAGACCCGGCCACAGGTGAGAGCTTCCGCACCTATGCCGTATGGAGGCCGGAAGCGGCGCGCACCAACTACATTAACGAGTCAGAGCTAACCACCAAGTATCAGCCAGTCACGCCGGAACGAGCGCGCGATTGGTGGACGCGTAAGTATGCGGCCATCCCGCCAATTGAAACCGTAGAGACGCACATACTGGGCGGCGCGATCATCCCACTGTGGCAGCGTCTAAAGACAGATCGTGAAGCACGCTTGAGAGTCGTTAGAGTCAGCACCGACGAAGGCCAGCGCATAGTCGGCATTCACATCCCTACAGATCGAGTGTGGACGGTGTTGCGCTCTTTAGGTATCACAAGGCGATTGCAAGACCCCGCACAGATTTATAACGCCGTATTGCACGAAGGGGAAGAAATCACCCTTGCATCGAATCTCAAGCTAAAACAGGGAAACATACACGGAGAGACAGCCATTGAGCTTCACGTCACAGACCCATACAAATTTGCAAGCCTCAGAGAGCTTGGCTTGATAAACGAGCAGATCAATTGGAAGCAACGCTTTTTCATTCCCGCCGATGAAAGCAAAGGGATAGAGATTCTAGCCGCGTTGCTCCAAGTCTATCCGGTGATTGTGGCGGCAGAAGCGGCAGAAGAAACCCAAGAATGCGCCGAAATTCAAAGCCTACCGGAAGCAGCTCCGGCAAGTGTAGTTGACCTCGAACAATGGATTATCCCGGCAGGCGAGATTGACGAAGTACGGGAACAAGGAAGTGAAACAAGAGAAACGAATGGCGCGGGCACAGAAGTTTCCAATGTTCAGACTACTTTCTTACACAAACCGGAAACATACCTGGAGCGAGACACCCGGAAAGTGAGCGGGCAGCACTCACTATTCTCAGAGCCGCTACTGACAGGCGAGCCAGCGAGCCAAGCATCAAGAAGGCAGACAGGTTATAAATTCCAAGCACAGTTGGCATTCGATTTCACCGAAAGCGAGTCGCCGCCTAACGAGGTACAGGGGGCGGCTTCACAAGCGGCCTGATGAAATCCAGTATTAGATGATATCAAGTTGTTGTTACACTCTTTAACGAGTGGTCCTAGAATTACACCCGTCAGTTGTTTTGTGAGTCGAGTCATTGTCATAGTGCAACAGCAATTCGCGGACTATAAGCCTTATCTGTTGCTGCTTATATCACCAGATTAATGACCGCTCCTCGACGGATCATTAGTTACCGCGCGTCTTCTAATCTGTTATACCATTCTTATAAAGCCGCTTAACCTCTGCGGCCTTTGTCAGGAGACTCTGTGGCCGACCATCGCTCATGCCTTCTGCACGAGCTTGCACGAAGCGATCCTTTACCTTTCCCTAACCAAGTCGCGCTCGAACTCTGCGAATGCAGAAAGCAGTCAAATCATTGCCCGACCTACAGAGGTAGTGAAGTCGAGCACTTCTACTTAGAGGAGGTCTTTTCCTGTGCAGCCTTGCCCTCAGCTTTTTGGCGACTTTCAGGAAGACAAAGCTCTGTTGATACCAGGAAGTCAAGCTCTTGACAGCCCTGCTTTTCAGAGATATCGTGTGCGCGGCTCTTACTCCTCTTTTGCTAAGGCGCTCTCATAAGTGACTGTGCATGGTCAATCCAGAGGAGCCTCATGAAAAGTAGAATCTTAGCGGCGGTCTTACTCGGAACTTTGTTTTGGGCTTCGCTTCCTGTAATAGCGGATGATCCAAACATTGCTCCTTGTCCTCCTTCGACAGGGGCGACAAATAATATGCCTCCGACTCGCCTTATGTACCTTAGAATATTCTCAGTTAGACCCACCTCCAATCTGGACCCAAGCATTCCGTTCTCTGATCCGGGACGTGCTGACATTTACGGTCATGTGAAAATCGGCGGTATCGAATTCAGACTTCCTAAGAAGCCGGATACGAATTCACCGGTGTGGGACGACATTGATGGTAAATTCAATTGGCAAATTCCTGCAGGCGTCAAATCAGTGCCTATTTCAATACGTATCTTGGATAGCGATACAGGTAGCGACGATGATGTTATAGATGTGAGTCCTGTGCCGAACAAGGCTATCCTTGATTTCGACTTCGACCCTTGTGCCCTTTGGGTCGGAGGGGACTTCCCCACAAAGAGCAATCAAGAGATTATTGAGGTGGCGGGCGACCAATCAGACGATGCCGCTAAGATCACCTTCATTGTGGGCATGGAAGACGGGAAACCGATATCTTCCGATGATCTGGCCCTGATGAGCGTTGATCTCATTCAGGTCATTCCCAAAACGCCTCTGCTGGTAGCTTATAAACCTACTGTTGTTGCCGTTACCGTAGCGAACACTTTTTCAATCCCTATGAGGACCACACTTCAGCTCACGGTTGGTGGTCCCGGAGACGCACGAAGGGATTTGATTGAACTAAATCTTGGTGCGAATCAGGTACAAACAAATTATTATTACACGAATAACCCGTTGCGTTTTACCAATGCGCAGCCAAATGTCGTTACAGTTTCAGCTCGGATAGATTTAGCCAACACGGTCAGCAGCACCTATCCGCCGGGTGATTGTCGGAGGGGAAATGATTCGACGCCGCCAACTAAGTTAAGATGGAAGGTCGTGCGCATGCGGTCTTTGGATTTGACCTGGACCAAGGTTAATACGACTTTTGATGGCTTAAACTACGCCCCCGATTCTGAGTTTCAAGAGATTATGAATCTCGGCAATGCGTTCATCAAAGCCACATATCCGATTTCCTCTATGTTTTCAAGCACATCTCCGATTCCGATAACTCTTCCACACACATCAGCACTCGACTGGTTTTTCACTATCATTTCAGCCATCACTCCGATTCCGATTCCGATTGATGCATTAATCCCATACATCTTCGTCTACGAACTAGGGAATTACTGGGCTCTCAGTGGGGAACAAGTTATAGGAGTCTTACCCCGCTGGGATTGGTTCAAACGGTTTTCAGAATGGCCCAACGTGGGCGGACTCTCTTTAGGGGATACCTTCCCAAGAGCGGTTATTGTTGTGCCGACGTTTGATTTGGGTGGCGGGCTCGGTCCTGTGATGGGGCTTCCCGCTCACGAGTTGGGACATACCTTCGGTCTCAGCGTTGATCCAGCTCTGAAGGACTATTGGGCCTGCAGTTTCTTCTCCGGCCCTGGTAGCGCGCTGTGCGGAGCCATTGGAGGGCTAGACGAGTACAATAGCAAAGATGAAATAAGGAAAAAGGGCAATCCTGCAAGCGGTTTTTGGGTGGCACAAGGCGGAGAGCCATTCTCTTTGGCCAGCATAATCAACCAGCCACAGTGCGATTCTCATTGCTTTATGGGATTACCACGCTCTAACGCTCAAAACAATTGGTCTGTGAGAAAGAGTTGGATCGATCGCGGAGACTATAATCAACTCTTTGAGAGATTGAGAGTCAATCCGGACCCCGAAGTGATCTATCTTTCGGGAATGATCTCATATGATGACAAGGTGTATTTAGGCCCTTGGCATCATGTCACAGAAGGAACTCCGGATGTCATAGACAGACAACCCCAAGTATACGCTTTTCGCTTCTTGAACGGGCATGGTGCTTTACTACAAGAGGTAGGATTACCTTTGAACTGGGAAGGGCGCGAGGGGAAACTCAAGATTCCAGTTACCTTCTTTGGGTTATACGTCCCATATCCTAAGACGACTCGTCGGATTCAGATCTGGAATCGGTATAACAACAAGCTATTGATAGAGCGGCAAGTGAGCGCAAATATCCCGGCTGTAAGGATTATCGCACCCACTCAGAAAGTAACCATCCTCCAGGGAAAACCGCTTGAAGTTCGATGGCAAGGTAGTGACACCGATCATGATCAGTTAGCGTACTTCATACAGGTGAGTTCCGATGGCGAGCATTGGTGGCCTGTCGCCATGCAACTCACCGAACAGACTTATCAAATTCCGACCGATGTGCTTAAGCCAGGGCGCTACTTCTGGAGAGTCATGGCAAGCGATGGTATTCATATTGGCAAGAGTCCAAATCTATCATTTGTAGTACAGAGTCGTGCCCCGTCAAATCCAATCCAATAATGTAAGAATTAAGATGTCCTGCAACGCTGCAACTCGTCCCTTCTTATCAGTCCAAAGATTATTCCAGGTACACAGTTATTGTGCCCTTGAATGGTTGTCGCACTGTGACAATGACCCTATACACCTTTTAACTCAAGTGAAATTTGCTACAAGAATATGGGGACTACTTTAATAATGATATGATGCGAGAGTCTTTTGCTTTGTAAAAACTAAGTGTTAGGTTTCGAGCCTGCCGGATAGCCACTTCCTAGGCTAACTATCAACATCCTATGACGCTATTACGAGTATTAATTATGCTTGACAAATATACACTCTATAGAATATATTATAGCAAGCATAAGAAGTGAGCATTGGGTCAAAGTGAGCCAAACTAACGGCTGAGTGAGAGGTATGACGAAACGTCGCACTAAATAAACGGCCTGGAAAGCGCGCCAACGCTCCCAGGCCCCACATCCACCCCAACCGTCGAAAGGAAGGAAGTCAGATGCTCGAACAGCAATCTACCACCACACCCACGCCCGCCACAACCACACAGCAGCCTGCCTTAGATTTGATCGAATCCGCGCGCGAACAGACGCGCATCGCCGCGCGAATCGCGGAGAGCTTCGACCGTCTTGGCGACGTGAGCTTTTCAGACCTCGACCTGATCGCGCGGAACTGCTACGCCGCCAACCGCAACCTTGAAGCGGCGAGCCGCGCCCTGACGGATGCCAGTGAAGCAGGAACCAGCCAACGCGCCGCCGTGAAGGTGTCGTCTTCTGAGAATTAGACGCGAGCAATATTACGGGTTGCGTGAGTGATTCGATTCTCCACGCACCCAACACCGCAATCTTTTACCACCTGGAGAAAAGCGATGCATAAACAAGCTACTGCAAAATCAACCGGCAGCGGCAGCCTCAGCGCAGGCGACTTCCGAATGATCGCCCTCACCCTGATTGACCCGCCGCTGAAGAACACGCGAACCACCTTCAAAAAGGAAAGCCTTGCCGAACTGACTCAGAGCGTTAAGGAGAAAGGCATCATCCAGCCCATTCTCGTGCGTCCGGTCGGCGCGCGCTTTCAGATCGTTGCGGGCGAGCGGCGCTTCAGAGCGGCCAATCAGGCGGGACTTAAAGAGATTCCCGCGAGCGTCAAGAACCTGAGCGATGAGGAGGCGCTCGACGCCCAACTCATCGAGAACTTGCAGCGCGAAGATGTTCACCCGCTTGACGAAGCCGATGGCTTCTTGCGTTTGAAGAATGGTTCTAAACTGGAAATCACGGACATCGCGCAACGTCTGGCGAAAGATGCTCGCTACGTGGCGCGCAGGCTGTCGTTGACTAACCTCATCGAAGAAGCGCGCCAGGACCTCCGCAACGATTTAATCACTCTCGCTCACGCCTTGGAAATCTGCCGCCTGTCGCCTGAGATTCAGACGGTCGCCCTGGCAGCCTGTTATGAGAGAAAGAGCGTCTGGAATGCGAAAGAGCAAACCTACATCCATCAGCCTGACAAGGAGAAGCCTGCCCGCCACGTCAAATTCTTACAGGCTTGGATCGAGCAGAACATACATCTCAATCTGACGAAAGCCCCTTTCAAGCTGGATGACGCGAGATTGCGCGAAGACGGTCTCACCTGCGTCGAGTGCCCGCAGCGCACAGGGTTTAACCAGACCCTTTTCCACGATATCAAGAATACGGACACCTGTCTGAACCCGCTGTGCTTCCAAGCCAAGATTCAAACACTGGTGCAGGTCAGGATGGCCGAGGTCGAGACAAAAAGTGGCAAGCCCGCCGCCTACATTTCGCCGTACTACAGCCCGAACCGCACCAAGGATTCCATCGGAAAATCCGACTACCACCAGATCGACAAGAAAGTCGACCGATGCGGGTACGCGGAACAGGCCGTGTATGCAGAAGGCGATGAGGTGGGCCGGGTCACCTGGATATGCCGGGAGAGAACCTGCAAAGACCACATGGGCAGAGTCGGCTCGTCTCACTCGTCTTTAGCAGCCAGCACGATCAACAGCTCGCGCAACGGCGACTCGCCAGAAAAACGGAACAAGCGGAAGCAGGAAATCTTCGACATCAAGGTTGACGAGATCGTCCGCAAGCGGGTGATGAAAGAGGCGCTGCAAACCTACGGGTGGCCACTGGATCGGGCGCACTTGAACGAGGTCGCTAAAGAATTTTTCCACCGAATCCCTTCCGACGACCAGCGCACGATCTGCGAAGTGTTCGGTTGGAGTGAGGATTTGGCGAGCAAACTCCGGTATGACCAAGGCATAGTGCTGCGCGAGCTTGGCAAGCTCAATGACAGCCAGCTTGCACAGTTCATGATGCTCTGCTCATTTGCCCACTACGGTGCCAACCAGTATAAGCACAACCAAGTCGATCAAAAGCCGGTCGTACAGTTGAGCAAGGATCGCGGTGTCAACCACGCGCTAATTGACGCCAAGGTGCGCGTTGAGTTGTGCGCAAAGAAGTACAAGGCTGCCCACGAGACTTACCTTGATGCCGTGACGAATGGTGAGACGGCAAAGAAGCCAGTCGTCTATGAGCAACCGCAAAATGTAAAAGCCGAAGCAGCCAGGAAGGCATCTGCCAAATCCAGCACGACAGCTAAATCTGACAAGCGGAAGACAGGGGCGAACACTGCGAGGGGTTAAGCGGTGGTCATCAACGGCTACCGAAAATCAATGTGGGTGGCGGCGGGATTTTCCCCAACCCGCCGCTACCTGCACCGTCGAGCGACGAGAAAGGAAGTTCTGCGATGGATAACGAAGAGATCACAGTGAGCGGCATCATTTTCAATCACGGAACTAATGGCAGATATGAATTCTATGCCCATGCCGATCACCACAACGTGCTGTGGCAGGTGTGGCGTCACTTGGGTAAGCCAGATCAAACGGGCTGGTACGCAAGCGTGCATCAGCCGGGGCCTGGGGGCGTAGACGGCATACTGAATAGCTTCATCCACCAGGAAAGCAGCGCCTTGGTCGGAAGCCAGACGGACACAGGCGGCGACCCTGAACCTTCCGTTCTGCTGTGCGGACTCGCCGGATTAATCAGTTTGGGCGAGTTGCCGCAATACGAAAGTTATCAAATGAGGGTGATCGCGCCAGTCGTCGGCAATAAGGAAGCTAACGCGGCTTCCAGATAGCTTGCCTCCGGTGCGTGAGGGGTAATGCCTGCCTGCGCCTCCCAATTTTACCACGACATCCCGCGAGTCAAATCGCCGCAGGCGATTCCTCCGCTCCGCTCCGGCCTGCGGTGACTTCGCGGGAACCCTGTCGTGATCCATGTGGCGCATGGCCGTCCGGCATAAGCCGGTGCGGAGCCGCTCCGGTTCCTCAAAGACGACCTCAAGCAAAAGCAAAGAAGTTCAACCCATAAACGTAGAAGGCCAGACGCTTGCGACGCCCGGCCCTCGAATTTCACCCGTGCGCGAACACGGGAGAAAGGTTTTTGTACCAATGGCAACGATACACCATTCCTCTAACGGCGACAAGCGCACTTGCGGGCTCTGCTTTCAACCGATCCAGCCGGGCGAGCGGGTGAACGCTCACCATCCCATTTACAGGTCCGAAGGCGGGACCGAGACCGTCGAAGTCCATCAGAAATGTCACGTCGAGTTTCACAGCTCGAAGGGTGACTTCCGGGCCTGGGGCCGCAAAGGAGGGCGAAAAACCGCCTCGATGGGCCTGTGGATCTTCAACCTCAAGTACAGGGGAGGCCCGCCCGACCCGCTCCGGTGGATTCCTTTCGGCTACTGACGGTGGCCGACCGGAGACGTGCCAGAGCCAGGGCTTCCTGCGATGTCACAACACTCGGGAAGCCCGATCACTAACCCGCCATCATTAAGGAGTGAATGCAATGCGACATGAATCCAACAACGACTCGACCAAATGGACTGAACTGTTGACCGAAGCGGTGACCAAGCCGGGAGTCATCTCGAAGGCGTACCGCTCGTTTCATGGGTATTCGATTGGAAATCAGATGCTGGCTTTGTTGCAATGCCAGATGCGAGGAATCGAGCCGGGGCCGATCTCGACCTATCCAGGCTGGCAGGCGAAAGGGCGTCAGGTCAAACGCGGCGAGAAGGCCATCGTGCTCTGTATGCCGCTAACGGGCAAGCGCAAAGCCGAAGACCAGAACGAGGACGATACGGTTTTTGTCCGGTTCACCTACCGAGCCAACTGGTTCGTCCTCGCCCAGACGGAAGGTGAGCCAATCGAGATACTGACCACCCCCGAATGGGACAGGTCGAAGGCGCTCACCACGCTCGCCATCAGCGAGGTGCCTTTCGAGCACTTGGACGGCAACTGTATGGGCTATGCCCGAAAGCGGGAGATCACCGTCAGCCCGATCAACCCAATGCCGCATAAGACCACCTTCCATGAGGCGGCGCACGTACTCCTCGGGCACACTTCGGAAGGTGAAGTGAGCGACACCGAGCGCACGCCGAAGAACTTGCGCGAGGTTGAGGCCGAGTCGGTGGCGCTGATCTGCTGCGAATCGCTCGGACTACCCGGCACCGAATACAGTCGCGGCTACATTCAAGGATGGCTCTCTGGCGACGTGATCCCGGAGCGGTCGGCGCAAAAAATCTTCCACGCAGCCGACCAAATTCTCAGAGCCGGACAGGTCACTGACGCCATCGTGATTTCTTAATCAGCATCGCAAGTCACTCGGGGCTGGCCGGAGTATCTAACCGACGCTCGGGTCAGCCCTGTCAATTTGCGAAATCGTTTGTGGCGGTCGCAGGGTATTTGAATCATTTTTTATGCCTTATCGGATGTCGTTTCACCTGTGATACAAAACGAGGATAGAGTACATATAGGATTGAGCGGACAGGATAGCGTTCATATAGAAATCGCTGTCTTCATAAATGTTGTTGAAATGGAAGGACTTAGGGAATAAATCTCCGAAACGTTTCACAAGTCGTGACATATACAAGCCGCTTATTTATATATGTCTTATGTTTTCAATAGTTTAGAAGTGCTTGATAGGTCACGCCAGGGCTGTTTCATATATGAGATATATGAGGGGCGTTCACGAGATATATGCTTCTTGCCCTCCTCTCCACCATCTGACCAGTTACCAAGCGCGGCTTAGGATGAGCGTCGGGGTCGCTGTATGATGGGCGTTTGGATCAGCTCAACATCGAGATTAGTCTATGCTTAATGTGAGCGTGGGAATTGGTGTATTGTCGCCGAGTGAAGGTGTGTTGCCGTTCGTAGGATCAATTCAGGATATTCAGAAGATATCCGGCGCGTGCTTTTAACACTTCGGCCAAGCATGTCGTATATCTCTCTGAGATGACTACCCTAGACTTTAGAATTAGCCTGGAGCATTTACTCAATGCATTAGTTGTCGCAGAGTTCACAAACAATTAAATCACACAAGTTCAACTTTGCCCTGGCAGTGGACACGGGGCGCTAAAGATAATCGTTTGAAGATAGGAGGTAAACTGGATGCGAATGTCACTGTCAGGTTTCGCTTACCTGCTCGGATACATCATCATGGTTGGGGTCGCTTCTTTCCTACAGAAGTTTAGTATGAAGGAATTGAATCCCTATCAGGTCAACTTCCTGATGGCTATTGGTATGTTGGTGACGGCAGTGCCGGCGTTATGGATCAAACAAGGGAATTTGAATGTGCCGGTAAAGTCATTGCCATTAGGTGCTCCGGTCGGACTGTTGATGGCGTTGGGATCTATCTCATACGTGCTCGCCCTATCTAAGCTTCCCGTCGGAGCTGCGGCAGCCATATCAACCAGCTATGTTGTCCTTGTTGTGTTACTTTCGTGGATATTCCTACACGAGAGCCTGGGCTGGATGAAAATAGCCGGCATCCTTTTGACGATCATAGGGGTGGCAATGCTCTCTTGGGAACAGCCTTCAAACTCTTAATAGCGAGCTAAACACGCCAGATTCTTTTGGGGTGAATTCTGCCATATCGGATCGCCGACCTCATCACCCCATCAACAGAGCGGAATTCAACCGGCTGGCGAACGTCGACATCACTGCCGATGCCGTTCCTGGCGACACCAATATCACTGGCGTCGAGTTCTATGCCTATGGCTATATCTTTATCGGTATGGCCGCGAGCGCCGGCGGCAGCCAGTGCGGGGCTTGGCGTGCACTCCTACTACTGGCGCTTGGCCACAACTAACCTCTGGAGTGTCCCGCGTGCATGACCGCGCCACTCCTTTACGGCACGAGGGCCGTACGTTGCTCATGTTGCTTACGCTGCCCGTATGAGGTCAGGCCCCGCGGCTTGTACACCGACAACGTTGTGGCCACGAGCAACGCCAGCAGGGCGAGGCCAGCGTCGGCCACGAGTTGAATCTGGAGCCTGCCGACATTGGCATTCGACACCGTCGTTTCTCTCGCCATGCCTGCCAGGATGCCGATAGGCTGCGTGTGTACCAGCAAGATGATTGTGGCGAGGATGGTGATTAAGAATTTCGCCAATACCCAATAATGCCGGAACAATCCCCACAAGGTGCCCAGTGACTGGATAAGCCCGGTGAGCAGCGAGGCAAGGCTCAACGGGACGATGACAAACCAGGTGATCAACTCCATCGCGAGATAGGCAGCCCGCACCGTTTGAGCCTCCCGGCTGGTTAGGCCGGCGACGGCAAGGGCGAGGAATCCAGCGACCGCGCCGAGCCAGCCGACCGAAGCGGTGACATGCACGGTGAGCGCGAACTTGCGGAGGCCTGGTGTCAGGGTCATGGCTGTTGTCCGCCGTGTTCGATGGGCGGTGTGTGGCTGCCATGGCCGCCGAGGCTATTGCCGGTGAGGTGCAAAATAATAAACAGCAGAACCACGACGATGGCGATGATCCCAAACACCTTCACCCAACGCGGCATGCCGACGTCCGACCCGCGGTCGGGACCTGTGTGAGTTTGCGACATGGTTGTTCTCCCAGTATGATTCGAAGCGTTCCGTAAACAGGCTACGGTCTTTTGCGGATGGACATCAATAATCAAAACGCGGGGTCTGTTCGTTTATGAACAGGGAGAGCAAATTGTTCAGAACCCTCCATCAACGCCCTGCCCACACGCGGAGCGTGCGATTGCGCATCTGAGCAGGGTGCATCATGACAAATACTGACCGGCGGGTACAGCGCACACGCGAACTGCTGCAAAAGGCGCTGATCGAACTGATCGGCGAACGTGAATATGACGCGATCACGATTCAGAGCATTGTGGATCGCGCCAACGTCGGGCGTACCACCTTCTACCTGCACTACGGCAGCAAAGACGACTTATTCATGAGCTGCCACGAAGCCATCGTCAACGAGTTCCATTTTGGATCGCTCCACCCCCTCTCCAGAGAAGAACTGCTGTCATCCGAAGCACCGCCAGGGATGGTGGCGGCATACCAGCATCTCAAAGATGCGTGGGCGCGGTTGAATCCCATTTTTCAAGGCAAGGATGGGCCGCTGATCCTGCGGCGAATTCGTGACTCAAGCGCGCGGGAGATCGAAGCGAACCTGCGTGCCGTCTTTGCCGGAGCCGACAGTGCCGTCCCGCTCGACGTGTTGGCGAACTATCTGGCTGGGGCGCTGATCGCGCTGGTGCATTGGTGGCTGGAGAAGCGCCGTCCCCACACACCTGAAACCCTGGCGCAGACGTTCCACCGCTTGCAGCGCGCGGCGATCCGCGATGCGTTCGAAGTGCGTGACAGTGAATAGTCGCCTCGGACCTGGCATTCGGCACCTCACCTTACATATTGCAACTGCTCAACAGTAGCGCCCGCGCTCTAATGAAGACGTTGCCCAGTCATGCGATGGTCGGCTGATGATGGCTACCTGAGACTCTTCTGAAAGATCATCAGGCAATGCCATCGTCAGCCGGCAACACCGGGCGTGTGAATACAGCGGCTACGAAAGCCAGATGATTATTTTGCCGCTTCGATTTTGGTCACATGGATGGTCTTGGCTTTGGCGTCCACCTGACCGGTCACCTGCACCTTCTGGCCCGCAAACTCGCGGGCCTTTTCCTGCGCCGCCGCATCGAACGTATAAACCACCTTGTGATCGCGGTCGGCGAGGACAACCTTCGCGCCGCCTTCGACACACTTGAGCGTGCATTCTTTATCATCACCCATGTTCATCCTTGAATGACTCAGGCCACACATGCTGTCGCTGATGTAGCCAACGATGGTCTTATCTCCCCCTTTGTCGTCAGCCCGCGCCGCAGCAAGAGAAACCATGGCCACTACGACCAACATCAATGCGAATCTCATCAAACGTTTCATCTTTCTTCCCTCCTGAAATTGGAATTAGAGCGTCTCCGCCCGCCACTTGACTGCCGGGTCAAGACGCGATGTCAACAGATTGGCCCGCCGGATAAGAACGCCGGCAAGCCCGAACTATAGAGCCACTGCCAGGGCGATCTCATTTCAGCTTGCGACCAGGCGCGTAATAGCCACTGCGCGTCCGCGTCGCGTAGTTGGCCTCGCCGCCTGGCTGGGCAACCGCAATGCGGAGCTTGCGCCATTTGCCGTCGCGCGTCGGGTCGGTCGGGTAGTAACCGAGGCTGTACTGGCGGCTGACCTCACTGGCAATCGCCATCATCGTCATTCGACATTTCTCGGGATCACTCGGAAAATGCGCGAAAGCGCCGGTCACTTGAGCGAGCTTTTTCAATTCGTCACGCGCAGCGATCCCCTGCATACCGACCATCGGGCCGAACAGGCCGACCGTGTAGATCAACACGTCTGCTTCCCTGGCCCGTTCGACGAGCTGGCGGAAATTGAGCCGGCTGCGGTTGTCTTCGCCATCGGTGATGACGACGAGCACCTTCTTTTTATGCCTGCCGCGCTGGAGGTGATCGAGCGCCAGAGCCACGGCGTCGTACAGGGCGGTATTCCCTACAGCGCGCAGGCCGCGGATGGCACTTTCCAGCTTGTCGCGATCAGAAGTGAAGTCACAGAGAAGGTCCGCCTGATCATTGAAGGCGACGATAAACATATCGTCGTCTGCAGTTCCCTGCTCAACCGCATGGAGGGCGGCCCGGTAAACCTCCTTGATCATCCCCTCCATACTGCGACTGCGGTCGAGGACGAGGCCCCAACTCACCGGCGACTCGTCGGTGCTGAAGAAGTTGAGCGGCTGCTCGACGCCGTTCTCGTAGACCTTGAAATCTGCTTTCTCAAGCCCGGTGATGGCCCGTCCGCTGTGATCGGTCACGGCGACATTCAGCGACACCAGTTCGGTCGCAAGCCGGACGGGCGAGGATTCCTGCCGGACCGGCTGTCCTTGCTGGCGGGCAGAGGCGGCGGCAGGCTCTTGCGACGCGGCCACCAGCACGCCTGGGATCATCAGCGTTGCCAGGGTCACTGACAAAAGAATAAGTCGTCGGATTGGCATCATTGCTTATTCATTTCTCCCGCACGACGATCTTGCCGTGCAGCATATTCATGCCGCAGGCGAAGCCGATCTCTCCCGGCTTGTCCGGCGTGAATTCCACAACCACAGGCTCATTCAAGGCAAGTTCACGCTTGACGTTGAGGGCAGGGATCACCACCTCCGTGCCGCAGGTTTGTTCGACCTGGCGCACAAAGGTCAGGCGGACGGGAACGCCTTTGCGGACGGTGACGCTCGCTGGCTTGTAACCATCTTTGGTGAGCGTCACTTTCACGGCCTGCGTTTTGGGCGCGCCCGACTGCTCGTCACCTGCTTGTTGCGCCGGTGGCGGTTCTGCCCCTTGAGAGAGTGCCGGTCGTGATATAGGGGGAGTGGTCGCAGACGTCGATTGGGTGGGGTTGAGCTTCAAGCTTTCAGCGCGCAGCAAGAAACTGCCTTCCGTGACCACTCGCTCACCCGCCTTCACGCCGCTGTAGACCGGCACCAGACCATTCGCCTCCGGCCCGGCTACCACCTCCCGCTGGATAAAGATGCCGGGCTGCGCAGTGGCGACAAATACCACCTGTTTTGCGCCGATCATCTGCAACGCGGCTGCCGGCACCGCAACGGCAGGTTGCCCGCTCGCCATCACCGGCGCCGCGCTGCCATAGCTCACGTCAACGAACATGCCAAGGCGCAGGGCCTCGCCGGGGTTGGCGACCTCGACGCGCACCTGCGCTGTGCGCGTGTTCGGGTCAACGCGCGGGTCAATGTATGAGACGCGCCCTTTGAATGTTTGCCCCACGTAGGCCGGCGTACTGATGAACGCCAGCGTGCCGACGCGCACCTTCGCAAAGTCGCTCTCATAGACCTGGCCCACCACCCAGACTTTAGAAAGGTCGGCGACGCGAAACAGTTCTTTGCTCTTCTCGACTACCTCTCCCGTGTTGACGGTGCGATTGAGGACGGTGCCCGAAACCGGCGCGGGCACCGAGATGAGCGACTTGATCTGACCAGGAGATTTGAGCGTCTCGACCTCTTGCGGAGTCAGACCTAACAGGATCAGCCGCTGCCGCGCCGTCGCCACGTTCGCCTCCGCCCGCTTATAGTTCGATATTGCCTGCTCCAGTTCTTCGCGGCTCATGGCACCGATCTCGACCAGCTCGGTAGCGCGGCGATGATGCTGGTGATGCTCCTCCAGTTCAGCGAGCATCTTGAGGTACTCTCCCTGCGCCTCCGCAAGCTCGGTGCTGAAGATGGTCGCAAGTGGCTGCCCCTGCCTGACGCGGTCACCGAGTTGCGCGTTGACTTGGCGCACGATGCCGCTGGCAATGGGGAAGACCGGCGTCTCTCTGTAGGCATTCGACTGCACGGTGCCGGTCGTGCGCAGGCCACCCGCGTTCGGCGCAACCGTACCGGCTTGTGCGGTCGCCACCTCGGTCTTCAGTTGCGCACTCTCCACTTTGTCGGGCGAAAGCGTAATGGTGAGGTCGCCCGGCTGCGGCTCGGTTCCGACAGGCGATCCGTCTGCCGGCGCGGGCACCGTCACGCCTGTCGGCGCGGGCACTGGGCGGCCCTCTTGGTTGCCCGGTTCACGACCACTCAACAGCGCGATGGCAATGGCCGCGACGCCGAGCAGGGCCAGGATGATGATGAGCCATCGCTTCCATGTCAGCAGACGGGTCGCGCGATCACGCTCGCCTGCGGCTTGGCCAGTCTCGCTTGCTCCGCTTTCTTTGAGAGGAGGGATGTCGTGGTTGCTTTGTCGATCTTCAGGCATTGGTTTTCATTCTCCAGTTTCTATTTCAGTCATGCGGAAGGGACCGGCGACGCGGCAGCCCGGTCAATCTCGATGAGTGATTCGTAATACGCTTTGAGTATGTCGGTGAAGCTCGTCTCGACTTCGATGAAGCGGCGCTGTTCGGCAATAAAATCGAGCAGGGTCTTCTGGCCAAGCACGTAGGTCTGCCGAATCACGTCGAGGTTGCGCTGCGCCTGGTTGCGCACGCCATCGCGGTAAACTGTGAGCGCCGCCCGGGCGTGCTCGAAACCGGCATAGGCCGCCGCCACTTCGTTGCGGATGACGATCTCGGCAAATGAACGACGGCTGCGCGCCGCCTCAAGCAGGGCCTGCGCCGCTTCGATATTGCCCTGGTTCTTGTTTCTAAACGGGAGCATCAGCTTTACGCCGACGCCGACGTAATGAAAGATACCTTGCACCGGCGCAAGCAAACCTTGATCGTTGATGCCGCGCACGCCGAATCCCATGTCTTGACGCATATAGCTAGCGAAGAGGCTCGCATCGACTTTGCCTTCAGTGCGCGCCTGATCGATCTGCGCCAGGGCTAAATTCTCTGCCGCATGCGCCGCCGTCAGATCAGGCCGCGCCGCCATGGCATTGCGGGTCGCGTCGCTCTGTGGTGGCGGTTGGTGGGCGACGTCAAATTCGCCTCGTAAGAGCAGAGGCTCGTCAGGCAGTATGCCGACCGTCTTCTTGAGTTCGAGCATGGCCACTTCTGTCTTGCCCTCGAAGTTGATCCGCATCGCATCAACGCGGTTCAACTCCACATAGACAACGTTCTGGTCAAGCGGCGCGCTCTTGCCGCGCTCGACGCGCGCCTGGACGATCTGGTATGAATCGCGCGTCAGGGTCAACAGGTCTTCGGTGAACTTCAGGTTGCGCGCCGCAGCTATCGCGGCGGCGTATTTTATTCGTACTTCAGCGGCGAGCTTGCGCTCGAAATCGGCGACCTCAGCCTGCCGCATCTCCAGTTCGCGCTCGGCGACGGCGACGCGCGCCTCGCGCCGCCCGCCGAGTTCAAGCGGCAATTCCGCCATCAGGTTGAGGTTGTTGTCGCTCGATGTCACGCCACGCTGGTAGCTGCTCTCGACCATCGGGTTAGGCCGCAGCCCAGCCTGATGCAATCGGCCTCGTACTTCGGCGATCATCTGCCGCGCCGCCGCCAATTCACCGTTGTGTTTGAGGGCGTAGCGCACCAGATCATCTGCCGTGAGCCCGTTCGCCGGATCAATGAAGCGTGAGAAAGATGTGGGCGTTTGCGCCGGAGCAACTGGCTGCGCCGAGTTGGCCGGCAGAATGACACCGGCAACACTCGGTTCGCCTGCCGACGTTTCAGACACGCTTGCTCTGACCTGCGCAGCCTTATCGCGCAGTTTATGATCATCATTGGATTGTGGCAGCGCGCGCGCCGGTAAAGACATCAACCAGACTGCGCTTGCGAGAACAATGATTTGAATCTTGCTTACCATACTGAACCTCTCGACCATTGCTTTGCCCATGCTTTCAGCGCTCTTTCTCGGTCTCGGCACTGAGCGCAGAAGGCTCTTCCAACACTTCATCATGATGATTTGTTCTGGCAGCGTGACGCCGCATCTCGCGCTCACGCAGCCAGAAGAAAATCACCGGCGTCACGATCAGCACATGCAGCAGCGACGAGACCATGCCGCCGAGCACCGGCGTCGCCAGCGGCTTCATCACTTCGGCGCCGGCGCTCGCGCTCCACATAATCGGCAGCAGTCCCGCGACTACGGTTGATACGGTCATTACCTTCGGCCTGAGCCTCAGCACCGCGCCTTCCATCACCGCCTCTTTGAGTTCCTGTCGCGTGAGCTGATCGCCGACTTCGAGCTTCTTGCGCTCAACGGCTTCGTTCAGATAGATCACCATCACCACGCCGGTCTGCACGGCTGTGCCGAACAGCGCGATGAAGCCGACCCACACCGCCACCGAGAAGTTGTAGCCGAGTGCGTAAAGCAGGTAGACGCCGCCGGTGAGAGCGAACGGCACGGCCATCAGCACGTGCGCCGCCTCGACCGCGGAGTGATAGGTGAAGTAGAGCATCACAAAGATGACCAGCAAGACGACCGGCAGCACGAGTTGCAAGCGCGCCCGCGCCCGCTGCTGGTTCTCGTACTCACCGCTCCACTCGACGTAGTAGCCAGGTGGCAGATGCACGCGTTCGTTCAAGGCGCGTTTAGCCTCTTCTACAAAGCTGCCGACGTCGCGGTCGCGGACGTTGAGTGTGACAGTGCCGCGCAGCAATCCATTCTCGCTTGAGATCATGGTCGGCCCCGTCACCGTGCGCATGGTCGTCAGTTGGGAGAGCGGAATCTGCATGCCGTTCGATCCGGGCACCAGTAATTGGGCAAGTGATTGCGGGCTGGTGCGGAACTCCGGTGCGTAGCGCACGCGCACCGGAAAGCGTTTGCGCCCTTCGATGGTCACGGTGAGGTTGGTTTCGCCGATGCCTTTATCGATCACGTCTTGAATCGCGCCGACATCGATGCCATAGCGCGCCGCCGCCTGGCGGTCGATTTGAATATCGATGTAGGGTGCGCCGGTGATCTGTTCCGGGTATACGTCTTTGGCGCCGGGAATTGCTTGGAGTACGGTGGCGATTTCGCGCGAACGTTGCTCTAGCTCATTGAGGTCGCTGCCGAAGAGCTTGACGCCGACCTGTGTCCGGATGCCGGTCGACAGCATCTCGATGCGGTTGATGATGGGCTGCGTCCAGATGTTGGTGACGCCGGGCATCTGTAGCTTTTCATCCATCTCAGCGATCAGCTTTTCGCGGGTCATCCCCGGACGCCACTGCTCGGCTGGTTTCAGGTGCACGATGGTCTCGTTCATGTTGACCGGCGCCGGGTCGGTCGAGGTCTCCGCCCGGCCCGCTTTGCCGGTGACCCATTCGACCTCCTGGAACGACTTGAGGATCTCATCCTGCCGCTGCATGACGTGGAGGGCCTGATTGATCGAGATGCCAGGATCGGTCACCGGCATATACATCAGATCGCCTTCATTGAGCGGCGGCATGAACTCATTGCCGATGGGGTGTACCCTCGCAAGCAGTGGCCCGATGATCGGCACATTCGCGGTGTGAGCACGCACAACCGGCAGCCAGCTCCCTGAGGTTGCCAGCAGCGCGGCAATGCTGAATAACAGGGCTGCCGCACTAACGGTCAGCTTGCGGTGACCGAGCGCCCAGTTAAGTGTTGGCCTGTAAACGCGATGTAATCCGCGCATCACCGGATTCTCGTCTTCAGAATGAAAGCGCCCGCCGAGCAGAAGGGTACACAGCACTGGCACGAATGTAACCGCGATTACGGTTGCCGCGACCATCGCGAAGGTCTTGGTGAAGGCGAGCGGGTGAAACAGCTTGCCCTCGCGCCCGGTCAGCGCGAAGACGGGCACGAACGCGAGAATGATGATGGCCATCGAAAAAAAGATGGGTCGCCCGACCAGCTTGGTCGATTCAAATACACCCCACCAGACGCTGTGCCGGTCGCGTGGGTCAATATGATTTTTTTCCATGTGGCGGAAGGCGTTTTCGGTGACGACGATGCCGGCGTCGACCAGCACGCCGATGGCGATGGCGATGCCAGCCAGCGACATCAGGTTCGAACTGATGCCGAGGTAATACATGAACAGGAACGACAACAACACGGCGAGCGGCAACGGGATGGTGACAATCAGGATTGAACGGAAGTGATAGAGAAAGATGATGTGAGCGAGCGTCACCAGAATGATCTCTTCGATCAATGCGCGCCTCAGCGTATGAGTCGCCCGCAGGATCAACTCTGTGCGGTCGTAAAAGGGAACGATCCTCACTCCCTGAGGAAGTCCGGCTCCGAGCGATTGCAGCTTCTGCTTGACCGCGTCGATAACGTCCAGCGTGTTCACTCCATAACGGGCAATCACAACTCCACCTACCGCTTCGTGACCGTCGCGGTCGAGCGCGCCGACTCTGAAGGCATCGCCGATCTTGACGCTGGCGACGTTGCGCGCGTAGACAGGCGTGCCGCCCGACCCGCCGATCACAATGTTTTCAACATCGGCGACCGAGTTGATCAGGCCGACGCCGCGCACCACCGACCACTGGCCATTCTGTTCGATGACGTTGCCGCCGACGTTCAGATTGCTGCGGCGCACGGCATCAACCAGCATCGAAAACGGAAGGTTGTAGGCGCGCAGGCGATTCGGATCGACGTCAATCTGATACTGCTGCACATAGCCGCCGACCGAGGCGACTTCGGCGACGCCGGGAACAGAATTCAATTGGTAGCGGATGAACCAGTCCTGTAGCGTGCGCAGGTCGCGCAGGCTGTAGCCTTCGCCTTCGACCGTGTACCAGAAAATCTGGCCCACCCCGGAAGCATCGGGGCCGAGCGTCGGCACGACCCCTTCCGGCAGTTGCGCCGTCACCAGGTTCAATCGTTCGAGCACCCGTGTGCGCGCCCAGTAGAGATCGACTGAGTCTTCAAAGATGATGTTAATCATCGAGAAACTGAAAGCCGATTGGCCGCGCACCACGCGCACACCGGGCAGTCCCTGGAGCGCGGTGGTGAGCGGATAGGTCACCTGGTCTTCAACTTCCTGCGGGCTGCGCCCGGTCCAGTCCGTGAAGACGATCACCTGGTTATCCGATAGGTCGGGGATAGCATCAATCGGCGTGCGCAAGAGCGCCCAGTAGCCCCAGGCCGCTAGCAGCAGGTAGGCGGCAAGGATGATGAAACGGTTGCGCATCGAGAATTCGATTAGTCGGCTGATCATGGATTACTCCCTTATTTGCCTGCGTGAAATCCAACCCGAAGACAGTCGCATTGCTAACGGGACGAGCAGCGTCAGTTGCAAAAGGGGCCAGAATCCCGCGCCGAACACCGGCACGACCGGCATGCGACTGCTATAAGACCAGAAGTCCACTGCGAGAGACGCCTTCTCAATCACGATGGCGACCGCCGCGCCAGACAGTGACGCCGCCAGGTATGTCTTCCACCGCCCCTCCGACGGCCACCGCCAGCGCTTCGTAATCAAAGCTACAAGCGCGTAGATGCCGAGTGTGATGGCCGCGTCACCAAGGGCCGCGACGGTGCAGGTCAGCACCGTCGTGCGCCACGGGCGACCCATCATCTGCTCGAAGCCAGGCATCTGCAACATCTCCCAGAACCAGTTAAGGGCAAGTGCGACCGCGAATAGCCTGACCAGGAACTGCCGCAACCACCCTGGCTTTCTAATGGATCGCATCTTCGCCCTATTCTTTAAGCGCGCCTGGACGAGCGCGCTCACTTCGCCGTCACGGTCATGCTGGTTTGACCAGTGCCCTGCTGCCCTTGATATTTGACCTGTGCCTCCCAGGTGCCGCCGACTTCGAGCGTGACCTTGGCGTGATACATCCCCGGCGTGTTGGTTGTCGTCAGCGCCGCCTGGTCGTTCATCACAGCCATCGCCCCCATTGCTGGCATGTGAAAGTTCAGCGAGGCAGCGCCGACATCGACGGATTTGCCCGATGCGTCGGCGAAGGTCAACATCAGATCGTTGTCGCCGTTCTTGAGTTCGCCCGTCGAGCTCGACAGCGTTACGGTGAGGCTGCCTGCCTGTGCCGACTTGATCGTTTTACCGGCATCAGCCATTTTGCCGCCGTCAGACGCTTTGCGCCCACATGCAGCGGTAATCAGGATGGTCGTTACGATTACAAATATGGTGATGAGTTTCATCTTCACTCTCCGTTTAACAATGAATTTATTTCTGCCGTTTTTGCGGCCCGAACCGTTTCGGCTGTCCGTCCACCGTTGCCTTCGGGCGCGTGATCCGAGTTACTCGATCAGTCTTGCCACACCCTTTGCCTTCTTCTGCAACTCGTGTGGCGCGTCCAGCCTTTCAGCAAGCAAATGGATTTCGGCCTTGGATCAGCCGGTCTAGCGTTGCAAGTTCCTCTTTCAGTTTGCGTGCGTCTGTCCTATGCCCACTATGGGGTCAGAGTGATTTTGCGAATGCACGCATGAAGGTATTGCAAATCACCCGGGCAGGGCTCAATGTCGGGTCTGGTCGCCATAAGCTATGCCCACGGCAAGCCCGCCACGAGCTGACCGGCCCGGAAAAAGACACACTACGGCCTAGTTAAATCAGGAAGGTCGAATGGTGGAGGAATAGATCGGGAGGATCGTGGTAAAGCAGTGCGGACTCCGCCGACCGCATCGAAACGGCGAGTTGGGCGGCGAAGAGTCTGTCCGAAGGTTCAACACGGACTCTGACAGTCGGCTGTGAGAAATCTAACTGTTGCGCGCTGGCCTGCGGTTGCGCCGTGGGCGTATCGTCGGTGGACTCGCCGCACACCGTCTGGCAGCAGAGCATCGCCGCCGGCGAAGCCGCAGGCGATTTCGCCATCGCACAGCAGGCCATCCTGGCCATGCCGTGACAGCCGCTGCTCTCGGCGCACACGAGCCCACCGGCCAGTTCAGGGCCGATGAAGGCGAGAACGATAACGAGTGCGGCAAGACGGTGCAACATATTCAATCCGATACAGACCTTACTAAGTTATGCATTCCCATCCTACGCTGTCAAGGGCGAAAGAGTTCAAAATTGTCTTTGTGTTACGCCATGTGGATCGGCTATATTCAACAGCATGTTTTCACGGCAATCCGCATTCAATCGCTCAGTGGCAATGCTGCTACCGGTCTGCTTTGTGTGGATTTTCGTGGCCTGTGTAACGATCTGCACGTCTCATGCCGCAGAGGAGCAGCGTCAACACTCCGCGCAGTCAACGAGTGAGACCGTGTGTTCAGGGGATGTTTATTGCTGTCCGATTAACCATCCGCAAGTGAGTGTACTACAGGATCGCCGGTCAGTTGTGCCTCAGGTCAGTGGCTCTCAATGCGTGGATCGCGCCTTGCCAATAGAGTTACCGTTGTCCGGATCATCGGCTGATTCGCGCACGCCCTCGGTTCCTTCCTTTACCGGCCCGCCCTTTGAGCGATTGTGTGCGCTCCGAATTTAACCGACTTTCATTTATAAAGAAGGTATCAGGCACGCGTCGATTGTCTTGAAGTGTGACTGTCGCCGTCCGCTATTGGCTTGACCCTGAGTCGCTGTATGGCTCAACGCGCAAGCCGGTCTTGCATCGAAAAGCTTCCTTTCACCAGGGTGTCATCAACTACCCGCGCGCCAGTGCGGTTCTTAATCTTATAAGGATTAAATCCATGCCAGACGATCTCATAAAAAACGATGGAGTAAGAGGCGCGGCGGTTACCGAAGCCCCGCAAGTAACCACTGAACCAGACGCGCCACACCGCCGCGTCAGCACCGTTCTGCTGGAACGGTTCCGAACTTCGCCAGGGCAAGCCGTCGCAATTGCCCTCGTGTTGGTCGCAGCAACCGCCTTGCTTGTCTACGTGCTCTGGCCGAAACATCCCAAGACCGCGGCGGGGGTTGAGAAACCACCCACGCTTGAGCACGTGGCTGGCGAAGCCGAAGAACATAGCCAGGAAGGGGCCATCGAGATCAGCGATGAGACGGCTGAGTTGATCGGCGTGAAAACCGCAGCAGCGGTCAGCGGCGAGATTGAAGACACCATAGCGACGACCGGGAAAGCTCTCGTCGCCCCGAACGGTCAGGCCATCATTGGCGCCAAGGCCGAGGGCCGCGCCGTGCAGATCTCTGCCGAACCTGGACAGAGTGTTAAAGCCGGGCAGGTTCTGGTTGTGATCGACAGCCCGCAGATCGCTGACCTTCGCGGCCAGTTGATCGAAGCCGAAGCGCGCTTGAAGCTAGCCGAGCAGAACAAGGCGCGCACCGCAATGAGCGAGAATCGGGCTGCCGTCATTCAGGCCAAGAATCGGCTTGATCTGGCGCAGGCTACTTTTGACCGCAAGCGCCGGCTCGCAGAACTGGGAGCTGCCGCCAAACGGGAAGTGGCCGAGGCGGAGACGGAGTATAAAAATGCGAAGGCTGAATATGACTATCAATCCAGTATTCAGATCACTCGCGAACAGCAACAGGCGCTCAGTGAAGTGGAGCAAACTCGCGCGGTCGTCCAACGCCTCACGCAATCACTCGCCGCGCTCGGGGCCAATCCCCGAGGCCAGGGAGGGACAATCAGCATCAACTCTCCGATTGCCGGCACGGTGATTGATCGTCACATCTCCATCGGCCAGGCCGTCACGGGTGGCAGTGAGCTCTTAACCGTGATGAACCTGTCAAGCGTCATCATCGAAGCGCAGCTACCCGAATCGCAAGCGGTGCGGGTGCGCGCTGGTCAGCGACTCACGGCGCGACTTCCTGGCCTGCCGGATCGCCTCTTTGAAGGACACGTCGAGTCGGTCGGCAACGCCGTTGATCCGCAGAGTCGAACCGTCCCGGTCCGCGCACGCATCACCAACGCCGGTGCCGTGCTCAAACACCAGATGGCAGTTGAGGTGCGAATCGTTTCAGGTGAGCGCAAAGAAGGCGTGGTCGTGCCGGTGTCTGCCCTCGTGCAGGATGAAGGGATCACGGTCGTGTATGTGAAAGAGGGCAATCGCTACGAGCGTCGGCCCGTTTCGGTCGGCACAATCAATTATCAATCGGCTGAAATTACCAGCGGCATCGAGGCCGGGGAAGAAGTCGTCGTCGCCGGCGCCTACCAGCTAAAGAACATGCAAAGGGGCGGCGGTGAGGAGGATCACGATGAACACTGATCAAGAGCGGAGCGGCTTATTGAATCGCATCATTGAATTCTCATTGCGTAACCGATTCATGGTGGCCTTTGCGATCACTCTCGCTTCCATCCTGGGCCTGATGGCTTACCGGGCAATGGAGACTGACCTGTTTCCCGACCTGTCGTCGCCGGTGATTACCGTCATTGTCGAAAATCCCGGCCTCGCCGCGCAAGAAGGCGAAACCCTCATCGCCCGCCCTCTTGAATCGGCATTTCGCAGCCTGCCGAACGTGGTGCGGGTGCGTTCCGAATCCGAGATCGGCGTCGTTTCTGTGCGGACGGAATTTCGTTTCGGCACAGATTACTATCTGACCCGGCAGCTCCTGGCCGAACGGCTCTCTACCGTTTCTCGCGCCTTCCCGCAAGGCACGCAAGCGCCGGTGCTCTCTTCGGCGGCGTCACGGCTGGGCGAAGTGATGCAGTTTTATGTCGCCAAAGACGGTGACGAAGATAAGAAAGAACTGAAAGAAACTGCCGACTACCTGATCCGCTACAAACTCCAGACGGTGCCGGGCATCATTCGCATCACCTCCCTCGGCGGCGAGCGCCGGCAGTATGAGGCCGCCCTTAACCCGGACCGTATGCGTTCTTACAACATCTCGCTCGACGAGGTCATCAAGGCGCTCGGCGAGTCGAACGAAAACTTCTCCGGCGGGTTTATCACCGGCAGCGCCACCGAGATGGACGTGCGTGGGCTCGGGCGCATCAATTCGCTTGAGGACCTGGGTCGTGTGGTGGTCGCGGTGCGCCAAGGCGTGCCGGTGCTCGTCCGCGACATTGCCGAGGTGCGCGACGGGGCGGCGGTTCGTCGCGGCATTGCGCGGGTGAATGACCGGGAAGCTGTTTTGATGACAGTCACCAAGCAGTTCGGGGCCGACACCTTGTCAATTACCGATCGGGCGAAAAAAGCATTAGATGAGCTAAAGCCATTCATGCCTGAAGGCGTAAAGACCGTCACCGTCTTCGATCAATCCGAACTGATCAATGTGGCGACCAGAACCCTCGAAGAAGCCTTGCTCGTGGGCGGCTTCGCCGTGGTGTTGATCATCTTCTTGTTCCTGGGCAATGTCCGCTCAACGTTGATCGCGGCGATCACCATTCCGGTGGCCGTGGTCATCAGCTTTATCTTCTTACGCCTGCTCGGCGTCACGCTTAACATCATGTCACTTGGTGGCCTGGCTGTGGGCTTAGGAATCATGATCGACGCGGCGATTGTTGATACAGAAAACATCTTCCGCCACCTCAAGGAGAACCCCGCCGATTCACTACGCGCCACGCTGCGCGGGGCGAGTGAGGTGCGCAGGCCGGCGGCGTACTCGACGGCCATCATCATTGTCGTGTTTCTGCCGCTGCTATTTCTTTCCGGCCTGGAAGGAAAAATCCTCGCGCCGTTTGCGGCCACGGTGGTGGTGCTGATGGCGGTGGGCCTGATTTTGTCGCTGACGCTGACCCCTGCGCTCTGCTACACGCTGTTGAGGAAGGTAGCGCCACGCCTCAAAGAGAATAGCTGGCTCGCCAGGCAGTGTGAGCGGGTGTATGAGCCGGTCCTGCGGGGATCACTCAGAAGGCCGCTGCGTGCCGTGGGCGTCGCCGCCGCGATCTTTGTGCTGTCGCTGGTTCTCCTGCGTTTCTTAGGCACCGAGCTGTTGCCGAGAATGGATGAGGGCGCACTGCTTTTGCAGATCAACACACCAGCGGGAACAAGTCTTCAGGAGACCGACCGCATTGCTTCGCAGGTAACCAAGGTGCTCGAAGGCGGGCCGGACGTTGCGGCAATTATCCAGCCGACCGGGCGCGCCGAAGGCTCGGAAGACCCGATGCCGGTGACCACCGCTGAGCATATCGTCCAGCTCGTGCCCCGCGCCGCGCGCAAACACACCATCCCTGAGATCGAAGCCTGGGTGCGCGAGCAGTTAAAGAAAGTGCCCGGTGTGGCTACATCCATCACGACGCCGCTCAACATGCGCATCGATGAATCCATCTCCGGCACCTCAGCCGCGGTGGCGGTAAAGATTTTCGGGGGTGATTTAGAGACGCTGGCCGGGAAGGGCGCACAGCTTAAAGAGATCGTTGAAAAGGTGCCGGGGGTCGTTGACGTGCGCCTTGAACAACTTCAAGGCGTGCCCCAGGTCATCATTGCGGTTGACCGGGAACGCGCTTCGCGCTTCGGCCTGAACCCCGGCGAAATCGGGCACTCGGTTGAAGCCTTGCTCGGCGGCAGTGAAGTCACGACCGTCATCAAGGATCAACTCAAAGAGTACCCGGTGGTCGTTCGGCTGGGCGAAGTGTATCGCGATTCGCCTGAAAAAATCGCCGACCTGATGATCGATACGCCCACCGGCCAGAAATTGCCGCTCGGTGATATTGCTACGGTGCGCGTCCTGCGCGGGCCGGCGACCATCAAGCGCGAAGATCAGATCCGGCGCATCCAGCTCACCCTGAACGTGCAGGGCCGGGATGTTGGCTCGGTGGTGACGGACATTGAAAAAGCCCTTGCCGGCTTGAAGCTGCCGCCGGGCTACTTTGTCAGTTTCGGCGGCGGCTATGAGCGCCAGCAAGAGGTGAGTAAAGAACTGACCGGCGCCTTCGTCATCTCGGCATTGCTGGTGTTTTTATTGCTCTACGTGGCGTTCCGCTCTATCTGGCAAGCGGTGCTTGTGATCGCGACCATTCCGCTCGCCCTGGCTGGCGGCTTTATCGCGCTCTGGGTGACCGGCAGCACGCTGAACGTCTCCTCTGTCATCGGCCTGCTCGCTCACTTTGGCCTGTCCGTTCAAAAGGGGCTGATCCTCATGGAGTACGTCAACCAACTGCGCGCCCGTGGACTCCCGTTGCGCGAAGCCCTCTATCAGGGCGCGCACACGCGAATGCGACCGGTGCTGATGACGGCAGCCTCAGCCGGGCTTGGCGTCCTGCCCATCGCGATAGGCTGGGGGGCGGGCGCAGAGCTTCAGCAGCCGATGGCGATTGCGCTCATCGGCGGACTGATTACCTCGACCATCCTGACCCTGGTGGCGCTGCCTGCCCTTTACGAATTAAGCGAAGGGCTACAGGAGAGAATCACACTCAAATGGTCCGCGTGGCGCGCGGGAGCCGCGCGCACTGAGCCGCCTGCTCCGGCAGAGGCAGGGGACTGAGATGGCGGTGAAAGCGATGTGCTAGACTGAAAAGGACGGGAGTCGTTATGAGTCAACAGGTTATTCAATTGGGTGGAAGCCAGCGCGCGAGCCTCGTTAAACGGGGGCGTAAGCTGGAATACTTCACCATCGGGTATAACAGCCTGGAAGGATTGATCGCTGTCGTTGCAGGACTTCTTGCCGGCAGCATTGCGCTGGTGGGATTTGGTTTTGACAGTTTGATTGAAGTCACCTCCGGAGCGGTCCTCCTCTGGCGGTTGAACGCCGACGTGGACGAGACAAGACGAGAGCGAGTCGAAGCCATCGCACATCGCCTGGTCGGCGGCTGCTTTATGGCGCTTGCTGCCTACGTCACCTATGACTCCATCAAGTCGTTTGTGCGGCACGAGGCGCCTGAAGAAAGCCTGCCTGGTATCCTCCTGGCGGTCGCCTCGCTGATCGTGATGCCCCTGCTCGTGCACGCCAAACGAAAGGTGGCGCGCGGCATCAACAGCGGGGCGCTGATGGCCGATGCCAAACAGACCGAAGTGTGTACCTACCTGTCGGCCATTCTGCTTGGCGGCCTGTTGCTCAATGCACTCTTTGGCTGGTGGTGGGCTGATCCGGCGGCGGCGCTCGTGATGGTGCCGATCATCGTCAAAGAAGGCGTGGAAGGGCTGCGCGGCAAGTCCTGTTGCGACGATGATGTCTGTCATTGATCGCGGGCATTTGTCTTGCCGTGCCAAACCTAGAGGCGGAACGGTCCTGGCTGATGTGTTTTCTCAAACTTGTCTTTATCTACCGCGCGGTGTGTACATAATAAAACCGACCCCGACTAAACAGATGAGCATCCCGATGACGTCCGACAGATCAGGCTTTACGCCATCAATAAGCCAGCCCCAAAATATTGACATCACGATGAACACCCTGCCATAAGCCGCATAGACGCGCCCGAAGTGGGCAGGTTGCAGGGTCGGGACAATGCCGTAGGCGACGATGACCAAGGCGCGACCAGGCCGATCCACCACGCCCGTTGTTCACGCAGCCACAGCCACATGAGATAGCCGCCGCCAATCTCCATCAGTCCGACCAGCAAAAGTAAAAGACGGATTTGAGAATCGCATTGTTCATGGCCCGTCATCATACCAGAGGCGACCGAGAGAATTGTCTCATAAAGATGTCCATATTCGCCCTGTGATCATAATGTCGGTTAGCCACCCGTTCCTGGCGCTAAACTTTCTCCTGCCAGTCTGGCAGGGATTCACTGACGGCGGGCAGGGTGATGGTGAAGGTCGTCCCCGCTCCTGGCTGGCTCTCGGCGCTGATAGAGCCTTGATGTTCTTCAATGATTTTCCTGGTGACGGCAAGGCCCAGCCCAAAGCCGCTCTGCTTGGTCGAGTAGTAGGGGTCGAAAATCTTGGCGAGATCATCTGGTTTGATGCCGACTCCCGTATCGCGGATATTGATTTCGACAAGACTATCTGTCCTCTCGACCTGTGCCGTCAAGCTGCCTCTTTGAGGCATTGCCTGAAGGGCATTAATGACGATATTTGAAAGGCAGGATTTAAGACGTTCGGCATTTCCGAGTACCAGGGCGGGACCTCCGGCAGTCTCCATAACGACTTTGACTCCTTGCTCGTCGGCCTGTGGCCCGACCAGGCTTAGCGTTTCGCCGACCAGCGCCTGCATGTCGACAGTCGCGATCTCCACCTGGGCCGGGCGCCCGTAGTTCAGGATGTCGCTCACCATGTGTCGCAGGCGGGCGATCTCGCTCTTAATCGGCGCAACGACCCGCAGGAACTGTTCGCGCCTGTCCGCCTCGGCGGGTACGAAGCGATTGCTCAGATGATCAATCGACAGGTTGAGGACGTTGAGCGGGTTACGAATCTCGTGAGCAATCGCCTGCGTGAAGCGGCCGATCACCGCCGCCCGCTCAATCTGGTTCACCCTCTCTTCGAGTTCCAGTTTAGACTTCAGGCCGGCGATCATCTCGTTGAACGTGGAAGCGAGTTGACCAACTTCATCTTTCCGGTTGATGTGTAAGCGGAAATCCAGGTCGCCGGCAGCGACCCGACGGGCGGCGCCGGCCAGCTCCTTGATGGGTTGGGTGAACCGCCAGCCGATCCCCACCACGATAGCGAGCGCGAGGGCCAGCAGGCCCGTGGTTGACAGCAGCCGGTAATTGGAAAGCTGGCGGTTCTTTTGCGCGAGAGTGACGGAAGCGGTGTCGATCTGGTTGATGACGGCCTGCTGCTGCATGACGATGACGATCCAGTGTAAACCCCGGATCGTCACCACCGGGATGTCGAACGTCTTAATCAAGCCGCCGTGAATCTCGACGTGCCCTTCAATGGGGTCGAAATTCAGCGCTTCAGAAGCGTTTTCGGGCTGGTCGGGAACGCTGATACTTTGGTCGACCAATTCGCTCAGCGTGCTGTCGGTCACCTTGCCGGCTTCGTCCGTGATGATGATATCCCGCACTGTCGGGGGCATCCCGATGGTCGGGACAGTCTTGTACAGGTACTCCTCAGAACTCAGGCTGCCGACGGCAAGCCCCATGGCCTGTGCGAAGTCGCCGAAGCTAGAATTAAAAGCGTCTTTCACCTGCCGGCTTTGCCTGGTGACTTCATCGGCGGCGCGCTTCTGCGCCCAGCGGTCAAGCGCCAGCACGAGAACCAGCGTGAGCAATAGGAAGGAAGTCAACAGGAGCATTAGTCGTGCCCTGAAACTCATTAGTAAATTCAACTTATCAGGCATACCATCTCCTCCGACCGGTCCATCCGCCATAGCCTTCATCCCATCATTTTCAACCAGTCTTTTTATAAAACCGCACCTGCTTGCGCTTGGTGACTCTGCCCGTCTCGCCCGTGCGATTGACGAACCGCAGTTCGCCCCGCACTACCGTGGCCACGGTGTCGAGGTTGGGCGCGACACGAATTTTATAACTGCCACGCTTAGCGACGGTGAGTAGAGCGTGAGGCGTGTCCAGTTCGAGTGCGCCAGCATGATCAAGTATACCGACAATGACGAATACCTGTCCCCGCTCAATGTCGAAGCGCAGCAAGCTATCGCTTAGGCTATCGATTCGCGCCCGAGATTCTTGACCGAGCTGAAAATACGAATCAGGATGCATCGCCCATTCGGCGCGGCCATGTTGGCCGGCGGTCACAACGTCCCCCTCAGAAAGCCGCTCACCGACCTGAAGCGCCCGCAGGTCGGCATCACCACGTCGCTTGAGCCAGACCTCGCCATCAAGACGCGATATTTCCCCGGCGCGAGCCGATACGGTCAGCGACTGCCCTGGCTCTGGCATGGGTGTGTGCCGTTTCCCTCCGGTCGGCAGGACTAGAGAGGTGAGAGTTAAGATGGATATAAGAAAAAGACGCACGATGATCGAGAATGACACGGCTAATTGATCTCGATAGAGTTGAGAATTCTTTGTGAGGCGATCACGCCATTACGGTCGGACGCCGGGTGGATGATGATCACTTGCCAAAGCTTCGGCCCATCGCCGATAAGTACAGCCTCAAGTTCCATCTTCTCGCCACGGCGCTTAAACCTTCCTTTCACCAGCACGCCCTTTCGACCCGAGCGATCAATCGGCGTCTTCGTATCCTGATACTCAGTGACCTCTTCGGACTGCCGCAGCGCTTCAACCGCGCCACTTGCCGCCTGCTCAATGCTCGTCGGTAATCCTTCCTTATATGAGATGTCCCACATATCGACCTTGAATGGCCCGACTGCAAGTCCGCAGCGATTCACCCGGCTGATCGCTTCGTCCGCGGATTCCGGAACCTCCGCGCTTTGCGACTGTGGCTCTGCCGGCAACATTAACGAGAGTTGCGAGCTGCCGGGAGAATACCGCCGCCATTCTGACATCAGTACGGAGGATGGCGTTTTCACGTGTAGCATTTCATGAAGGAATATCCTCCACGTGGCCACCAGGAGGAGCAGGGATAAGAGGATCAGGACCTCTTTGCCGAAACGCGGCAGCCGTCTCTTCCTGCCGCGTCCGAGCTTTACCACTTCTAAATGTTTGGCTCCGCGTTTCCGCATCCTTGCGTCCTGACCGTTGGAGACTCGTTCGCTATGATCGTAGTTTTAATCGCTTCTCACCAAAATCTCCGACGCCGGGCAGATCAAAGCGCAGCAGCCGCAGGCTGTTGAGGATCACGACGACCGTCACCCCGACGTCCGCAAAGATCGCAAGCACGAGGTTGCTCATCCCTGCGAGCGCGAGACCCACGAAGACAAGCTTGATCACAACCGCCATCGCCGTGTTGAGCTTGATCGTCGAAATCGTTTTGCGTCCGAGAGCGATCAGGTAGGGGATCAGTTCGAGGCGGTCGTTGAGTATCGCAATCGAAGATGCCTCAATCGCCGTATCGCTGCCCGCCGCCCCCATCGATATGCCAACAGAAGAAAGCGCCAGCGCCGGAGCGTCATTCACTCCATCCCCAACCATTGCCACTGGCCCATACTTTTTCGCCAGGTCGGAGACCGCCGCCGCCTTGTCTTCCGGCAGCAGCTCGGCTCGGACGTCGGCAATGCCGAGCTCGCCTGCCACCGCCATTGCCGGCACGTGGTTGTCGCCCGTGAGCATCGCCGTTGTCACCCCGAGCCGCCGCAGGCTGGCGACCACGCCTTTGCTTTCCGGCTTCATCTCGTCGCTGACGGCGATGATGCCTTCAACCTCGCGATGATTGCTGATCACGATGGAGGTCTTCCCCTGGCGCTGTAAGGCGTCTACACGAGCGATGACCTCTTCCCGGACTTCATGCTCTTCGGTAATGAAGGCCAGCTTGCCGATGCAGTGGTGGCGGTCGTAACAGACGACGCAGTCGGCCTTCGCCCCTTTGCCCAGCACCGCCTCGAAGTTTTCGGCCTCGTGCAGCGTGATCTCTTCCAGGCGCGCGTTGGCCACAATGCTATGCGCGAGCGGGTGCTCAGAATAAAGCTCAATGCCGGCGGCGCACGCCAGCAGGTGCTCCCTGGTGTTGTCGCCGAACGGGATAACATCGGTGACCACAGGCTTGCCGTAGGTGAGCGTCCGCGTCTTATCCAAGGCTACGAGCCTGACGCGCCCGATGGCTTCGATGAATTTCCCGCCTTTGACCAGCGCGCCGCGCGACGAGGCGTTGCCGATGGCTGAATAGATCGACACCGGGGTTGAGATCACCAGAGCACAGGGGCAGGCGATCACCAGCAGTGTCAGGCCCTCTCTGAACCACCGGTCGAACGACTGCCCGAAGAACAGCGTCGGCACAACGACGAGGAGGGCCGTAATGACAATGATCGCCGGCGTATAATACGCAGAGAACTTTTCAATGAACTTCTGCGTTTCGGCCTTGGCCTTGGTCGCCTGAAAGGTGATGTCGATGATTTTCGAGAGCGTTGTATCTTTCGCCGTCTTCGTGACTCTGACTTCGAGGTAGCCTTGCTTGTTGAGCGTCCCGGCAAAGACTGTGTCGCCGGGATGCTTGTCCTTTGGCAGCGGCTCTCCCGTGATCGTCGATTCGTCGACTGATGACGCGCCGGAGACGATCTCGCCATCGAGCGCGATCATATCTGAAGGCCTGACGATCAGCACGTCCCCCACCATCACTTGCTCTACCGGCACATCGCCTTTGTTCTGAACTACGGCAGTCTTCGGCGTGCGCTCGACGAGTCCTTGCAACGCTGATTTGCTCGTCTGGACGCCGAACTGTTCCAGCTGCTCGCCGAGCGTGAAGAGGACAATCACGACCGTCGCTTCTTCGTACTGACCCAGGTAGAAAGCCCCGATCACAGCAATCACCATTAGGAGGTTGATGCTTCTGAAGTTCAGGCGCGAAAGCGCCTTTAAGCCGTTGAGAATCGTGCGCCAGCCGACGGCGAGAATGAGGGAGGCGAAGAAAGGTGCGCCGACGCTCGACGGCAAGTGCCGGCCGCCGAGGGAGAGGAATTCAAAGCCTGCGGCGGTCACAACGCTGAGGATCAGCAAGCGGAACTTCGCATCAGCCCACAAGCCGTTTTTCTTCGAGGAGTGGGCGATATTCGGCAATACGATCATCGTTCCTCCTTCGCATCCCGGTGACCGTGACGATGGTGGATGTCCGGATAATGCGGGTGCGAGTGAAACACCTTATCGTGCTGGTGCGAATGGCTGTGTGGCTCTCCGAGCGCGACTCCAGCGGCGTGTTCGTGTAGGTGATGCTCGTCATGGACGTGCCGGTGTTCGTGTTCTAGCAACTCGTGCTGGTGATCGTGCGCGTGTCGCTCGGTCAAGTGCAGAAAAAGGCCAATTCCCATTAGCACAGCGGCAGTCACGAAGTAAGGCGTAAGTCTGTCGCCAAGAACCGCGATAGAAATGGCCGCTCCGACAAAAGGGGCGAAGGAAAAATATGCCCCGGTCCGTGCCGTGCCAATGTGCCGCAGCGCAAGCACAAAGAGCATCAGGCTAACTCCATAACCGAAGAAGCCTACCAGTGCTGCAAGTAGGGTCGCGGGCAGACTCGGCCTCTGCGTGCCGGCTGCCAAAGCAACGATCAGATTTACTGCGCCTGCGATGAGACCTTTGGCCATTGCGATTTGTAGCGGGTCACCCGCCGACACCTTACGCGTCAGGTTGTTGTCAATCCCCCAAGCCAGACACGCGCCGATGATAGCCAGCACGCCCCAGGGCACGCCAAGCGCGGGCTGCCCCGACCAGGAAAGCAACACCCCGCCTGCGGTGATCGCCGTCATCCCAAGCGCAATGCGGCGGTCGAAGTTCTCCATGAAGACAAACCACGCCAGTACGGCGGTGAAGACCCCTTCCAGGTTGAGCAGCAGCGAGGCCGAAGAGGCCGGTGTAAGCAAAAGCCCCACCATCAGCAGCACGGGGCCAACGACACCGCCCGAAAAGATTGCGCCAGCGAGCCAAGGCAAATCCGCGCCCGTCAATCCGGCTTCTTGAGCCTCCGAACCCTTGAACCGTGAGCGGAGCCACCGCCAAACGGCCAAGCCGGCTCCTGAGCCCAAGTAAAGCAGGCCCGCCAGCAGAACCGGCTTCAGGCTGCCGAGCAGAAGTTTGGAAAAAGGCATCGTCGCGCCAAATAGCGCAGCCGCAGTCAGGGCGAAGAATGCTCCTTGCAAGGGCGTATTGGGTGTGGTTGTCTTCATACGCAATTACGGAATAAGCAAACGGCCATGGCGGCTGGAAACATCGTCACTCGTTTCACGATTTATCCGATCATCCCAAGCACCAAAAAGAGTAGAAAGCCGGCAAAGAACGTGGCCGTCGTCAGCGGCGTCTCTGGCTCTTCGTGCGCCTCGACGAGCAACTCTTCGGTGACAAGGAACAACAGCGCCGCAAGCCCGAAGGAGAGTACCACCTCCAGCGTCTTCTCCGAGATTGCACTCAACAGGGTCGCGCCCACTGTCGCGCCGACCACGATCAACAAGCCCAGAAGCGAGGTGGTAAGGATCGCCTTTCCCCGTGCCGTGCCGCCCTTGCCCAGTGTCGCGCAGACGGCCAGCCCGAGCGACAAAAGCTCAACCGTCAGGGCGAGTGTGAGCAACTTCCCCTCTTTCGCGCCGGCGGCGAAGCCGATACCGATTAAGAAACCGTCCACCAGAACATCAACGCCCACGGCGACAAGCATGGCCACCGGCCATCTCGATTCGACTTGCTCGGTCTTTTGCTCGACCTTCGCGGTTACAGACCTGATGCCGACCATGACCGCGACTCCGAGCGCGAAGCCGATGATGACTTGCAAGGGCGCGTGCTCGCGCACCACGTCCGGCAACAGCTCAACGGCGACGACGGAGAAAACGACGCCCGCAGCGAAGTGTTGGATGTAACTGCGGAGCATCGGCCCCGGCGGTTTGAACGTTGCCAACGTGGCGCCGGTGATTGTGGCAGCAACAGGAAGCAGCGCGTAGGTCAAAACATTCAGCAAGGGATTGGGCATCTGACTGTCATCCGTTCGTTTCTCTTGTAGAGAACACAAAAATTCCCTGGGGCGTTCTCCTCTGACAACCTTCTTCAGAGCGCCCCATCGTTAATCTTTCCCGTTTGCAGCCGGACCACTCCTTCAACCGGCAAGACATAAATCATGCCGTTATGGCGGCTGCCCATGCGGACGGCGCGCTCAACCGTTTCGACGACATCGTCAACCATGTCGTCGCGCACAACGATTTCGAACCGCAGCATCTCATTGTAGTTGACATAATCTTCGAGCTTCAGGCCATAAGGGTAAACGCCTTCGAAGCTCTTGCTGTGGCCGAACCCTCGCGTGCTCGAAATGCTCATCCCCGGAAATCCCTCAATAGCTTCAAGGGCGGCGACGACATTAGTGAGCCAGATAGGCTGAACGATGGCGATAATCATTTTCATTCGAACTCTCTCGAACTACGGCCACTCACCGGCCACTAAAGGCATAGCCATTAAAAGCCCATGTCGCGGTCGCCGCCGGCGCGCTTGTAGATGATTCACCAGGACGTCAGAGGGCGGCGTCATCCGTCTCGCCGGTCATGATGCGCACGGCGTGCTCGACCGGCCAGACGAAGACCTTGCCATCGCCCTGGTTGCCGGTGTGGGCGGCGCGCGCAATCGTCTCAACAATCTGTTGAACCATGTCGTCGCGCGCCACGATCTCAATACGAGTCTTCTTGACGTACTCGACGAAGTCTTCGATCACACGATGCGGCGCGCCCTCCAGGTGGGCGCTCTTTTCGCGCCCGAAGCCGCGCACGTCGGTTACCGTCATGCCCGGAAAGCCTTCGATTTCCTCGAGCGCATGCGTGACCTTGCTGAGCTGGAAAGGTTTCACAATGGCAGTAATGATTTTCATTCTAATAACCTCCGGATTATTGCGAGAGCCAGAGTCGGCGCAGCGCCAGCCTCGCGCTGCCCAGATAGTGACGCACCGCCTCTCTGCTCATCCGCAGATGGATCGCGACGGCTTCGTCGGTCAAGCCTTCCACGTCGTGAAGTACATAGGCCATGCGCTCGGCCTCGGGCAGTTGGGCGATGAGCAAGTCAAGAAGCGCCGGTTTGAGAGGTAGTCGATGGTTGCATTCCTCACCCGCGGGTGCCGTTTCGATGACTGCCCGGTTCACCTCCTCTAGCGCCGCGGAAGGGGTGCGGAATGTAGCGAGTGAATCGGAGATCGCTATCTCGCGCAGGTATAAGAACGTGCGTGAATCGTCCCAACCCTGGCCCAGATGACGGGCGACCCTGACGAAAGCTCTGACCGTGGCGGCCTCCGCGTCCAGGGCGTCGCCGAGCAGTTGCTTACAGAGTGAATAGACATGCGCACCGAACCGGCGGTAAGCCGACTCCAGGATAGACCTATCTGCCTCGGTGCCTGACCTTGATTTGTTTTTCTTCATGGCTACCCCTACTGCATTGCTGAGATTCGCCATAGACCCCCCTCTCGCATATTTATGTAATGAATGCCTCGTATGTTCAGATGCCTGAACCGAGCGCGGCATTCGCCTTTCAGTACTCGACTCGCTCGCGCTCGAACCATCCGTAGAGCATCGGCAGGATGAGTAGCTTGAGCACGGTCGAGACCAGGAGCCCGCCGATCACGACGGTCGCCAGCGGACGTTGCACTTCCGCACCCGCTGAAGTGGCGAGAGCCATTGGCACAAACCCGAGACTGGCGACCAGCGCCGTCATCAGGATGGGACGCAAGCGGGCCTCGGCCCCTTCCTTCACTGCTTGTTCCAGTGAGCGTCCCTGTTCTCTAAGCTGGTTGATGTAACTCACCATCACGACACCATCCAGCACCGCAACACCGAACAGTGCGATGAAACCGACGCCCGCCGAAATTGAGAATGGCAACCCACGCACCCAGAGCGCCAGTATTCCGCCAATCGCGGCCAGGGGGATGCTCGTGTAGATGAGCACTGCTTGCTTGACCGAGTTGAATGTCGTGAACAGCAACACAAAAATGAGAAACAGCGCCAGAGGCACTACAATCAGCAGCCGCGCCGTGGCGCGCTGGAGATTCTCGAACTGGCCGCCCCAGGTGATGTAGTAGCCGGGAGGAAGCGTGACTTGCTTCTCGATCTCCTCTTGCGCCTCTTTGACGAAGCTGCCGATGTCGCGCCCGCGCACGTTCAATTCGACTGCCAGGCGGCGGCGCGTGTCCTCACGCGAAATCTGCGCTGGGCCTTCAACGAGTGACACGTCGGCAAGTTGGGAGAGCGGTATACGTGCGCCGTTTGGAGCGGAAACGAGTAAGCCCTTAATCGTTTCCACATCGCCACCACTTGCCTCAGCCAGGCGAACAACCAGGTTGAACCGCTGCTCCCCCTCGTACACCAACCCTGCCGACTTTCCTGCCACGATCGATTCGACGAGGTCATTGACGTCTTCGACATTTATCCCGTAGCGAGCGATGGCCGCGCGATCCGGCGTGATCTGAAGCTGCGGCAGCCCCGCCACTTGCTCCATCTTTACATCCTCGGCGCCGTTCACCTTTTTCACGACGCGAACGAGCTGTTCGGCGGTCTTATTCAGTGTGTCGAGGTCGTCGCCGAACAACTTGATCGCCACGTCAGAACGGACTCCGGAAATTAGCTCGGCCACGCGCAACTCAATCGGCTGCGAAAAGCTAAAGTTGGCTTCGGGAATCCCGGCTTCCAGCGCGTTCGACATCTTTTCAACCAACTCCTCTCTGGTCCGGGCGCTCGTCCATTGCTCAGGCGGCTTGAGTTCGACGTACACATCGGTCTTGTCGACGCTCTCCGGGTCAGTGGCGACTTCAGCCCGCCCGGTTTTGGACACCACTTTCGTAACCTCGGGGAAGCTGCGAAGCACCTTCTCGGCCTGGCCGGCCGTTTCGAGTGAATGCGTGAGGGACACACTCGGCAGCCGCTGAATTTGGACTGCAAGCGACCCTTCCTCCAATCGAGGGATGAACTCAGAACCAAGAAATGGAAACAGGGCGAAGCTTGCCAGTACCAGTGCCGTCGCGACAATAAGCGATTGCGCGCGATGGCCCATAGCGTATTCGAGGGACGGCACGTAGAGCCTCTTCGCATAGCGAATGAAAATGCTCTCTTTCTCAGAGACGCGCCCTCGCAGCAAGAAGGTCATCGCTGCCGGCACATAGGTTAGACTCAGAATGAGGGCGCCGATTAGGGCGAAGACCACTGTGAGCGCCATCGGCTTGAACATCTTGCCCTCGATGCCCGTCAGACTCAGGATCGGCAGATAAACGATGGTGATGATGGCGACGGCAAAAACCACAGGCCGCCCGACTTCCAGGCAGGCTTCCAGGATCGTACGCTCGGGCGGCTCGTGCGACCCTTCGTGCTGCGCTTCGGCGCGGCGTCGCACGGCGTTCTCGACCACGATTACCGCGCCGTCCACAATGAGCCCGAAATCGAGCGAGCCGAGACTCATCAGGTTTCCCGACACGTTGAAGACGCGCATCAGGATCGCCGCAAACAGCATCGATAGCGGGATGACCGTCGCCACCAGAAGCGAGGCGCGCCAGTTGCCCAGTAGGAGGATGAGTACAATGATAACGAGCACAGCCCCCTCAATCAGATTCTTGGCGACTGTGTGAATCGTTCGATTCACCAGTTCCGCTCGGTCGTAATATGGGATCAATTCTGCGCCCTTCGGCAGGGTTTTCTTAATGGTCTCAATGCGCTGCTTTATTGCATTGACGACGCTCCGCGAGTTCTCACCTTTAAGCATCAAGGCGATGCCCACGACGATCTCGCCTTCCCCATCTGTCGTCACTGCGCCTTGTCTGACGGTCGCGCCTGTCACCACCTCGCCGAGATCACGCACGTAGACAGGCACACCTTCCTTGCCAGTCTTGACGACAATGTTGGCGATGTCATTGGCAGACTTCGCGAGGCCTATTCCGCGCAATAGATATTGTTCCGCGCCGTGCTCAATGTAGGCACCCCCAACATTGGCATTGTTGCGCCCGACGGCCTCAAGCACATTGCGCAACGTCACGCCATAGGCTTGGAGCTTGGCGGGGTCGATGCGAACTTGATACTGTTTCTCAAGCCCCCCGAAGCTGTTCACCTCGGTGACGCCGGGCACGCCCAACAGTTGCCGCCGCACGCTCCAGTCCTGAATCGTGCGCAACGCCATCGCGTCGTAGCCGCTGCCAGGAGCGGCCTTGAGTTGATATTGATAGATTTCTCCAAGCCCGGTCGAAATCGGCCCCATCTCCGGCGAGCCAATTCCATCGGGGATCTGCTCGCGCGCCTGCGACAGCCGTTCAAGCACAAGCTGGCGAGCAAAGTAGGTATCTACCGAATCGTCGAACACTACGGTGACCGCCGAAAGGCCGAACTTGGAGACCGAGCGAATCTCTATGAGGTCAGGCAGGCCACTCATCGACACTTCGACCGGAAAAGTGATTTGACGCTCGACCTCTAGCGGCGCAAGCGACGGCGCGGCCGTCAATACCTGCACCTGTACGTTTGTCACATCAGGGACGGCGTCAATCGGAAGCCGCTGAAGACTGTAGATGCCCGCGCCAATCAGAATCGCTACCATTAGCAAGACGAGCAGGCGTTGTGACACTGCGAAGCGAATGAGTCCATTAATCATAAGCGTTATTATTCCTCCAACGAACTCTTCAGAAGCTGCGCTTTGAGTACAAAGCTGCCCTTTGCCACCACTCGATCACCCAGCGCAAGCCCGCTCAGGACACGATGGTATCCTTCGAGCGTGCCTCCGACTTCCACATCGCGCACCTCGAAATGCCCTCGTTCGTTGTCCTTGGGTATAAAAACGATGGTGCGTTCCCCGATTCGCTGGACTGCCTCATCGGGGATCACCAGGTCGTTACCGGCTTCCTTGCCGGCGGCGCTCGTTCCCGTCTGGAATCCGACTTCAGCAAACATGCCAGTCTTCAGCTGCTCACCCGGATTCGCGACCTCGATGCGCACGCGGCCCGTTCGTGTCTCTTCGTTGAGCGCAGTGTCGATGTAGGCGACGCGGCCGGCGATTGCACGCTGACCGAGAGCGGCGGACCGCACTTCAGCCGGCGTTCCTACACGCAATGCATTGACCTGCGCCTCGGGCACGCTCGCAATCACCCACACTATCGTCATGTTCGAAATCGTGAAGACAGGCTTGCCCGCTTCAATGCCGGCGCCGGCATTGACTAACCGCTCAGAGACCGTGCCGGAAACGGGAGCACGTAAGGCGATGATGGAAGTGTCATGCGGGCTTTTGCTATGAGTTCCCTCTGCAACGACGGCTCCAAGTGCGGTCAGGCTGTCGCGAAGCTGCGAAACCTCTGCCCGCGAGGTTTCAACTTCGGAGCGCGCTTGCTGCACTTCCCGGTTGAGAGAAATGTTGCTTTGAAAGTCGTAATCGGCCTTGGCCGTCTTATAGGCGGCTTCGGCAGCGATGAGGTCTTTACCTGCGCCCGCGCCAAGCTCAATGAGTTTTTTAGTGCGGCGCAATGTGGCTTCTGCTTCATCAAGGCGAGCTTTCGCCTGAATGACCGAGGCACGGTTTTCGGCGCGCTGGACACGCGCGTAGTTTTGTTCTGCCAGAGCTAGGCGCGTCTCCGCCTGGTGCAGCTTCCCATGCATCTCGGCCACTTCAGGACTGGAAACGATGGCAAGCACAGCTCCTGCGCGCACATGGTCGCCGAGCGCGACATTAACACGCTCGACGCGCCCAGGTGCAAGCGGCGTTACCTGCTGCGTCTGTTGCTGGTTGGCTTCGACTGCGCCGGTGACGCGCATGAGGGCAACGGCTGGGCGCTGGGTCACGGCGACAATCTCAATACCTGCGGCAGTCATCGCTTCGGGTGATAGCTCGACCTCGCTGCCAGCGCCTTCCTCCCGCTTCTCGCCGCGTTCGGCTCCGGCACCCGCCCTGGAATCGCTCGGACCAGCGCTCTTATGACGCGGCCAGAAGATCAGCGCGAGGATGAGGGCGAGGACGAGCGCTCCCACGATGAAGAGGAGATTGCGCCGGCGCAACATGGTCGCCGGACCGGCGGCGTGGCGTTCAACGTCATGGTCTGTGTGGGTTAAATTTTTATCGTCAATCATCTTTTCATCTCCTCAGGGCTTGGGCACTCCCATGGCCGATTGCAGGTCGGCGAGGGCGCGATAGTATTCGGTCAGCGCCTCTGTGAATTCGCGCTGCGAATCGACGAAGCGGCGCTGCTCCGCAAGCAGGTCGGTGACACGGAAGGCCCCAACCTCGTAAGCACCGCGGATCGCCTTGATGTTTTGAGCGGAGCGGTCAAGGACGCCTTGCCGGAAGGTGTTGATGGCTGCCTGCGCCGCTTCGTAGCGCCCGTAGGCACTCGCCACTTCGGCGCGAACCATCTGTTCGGTGAACTCGCGCCGGTGCCGCGCCTGAGCGATGACGACCTCCGCCTCTGCCTTCGCCCCCTGGTTGCGGTTAAAGAGCGGAATGCTGATCGACACGCCGAAAGAAAGCAGTCGATCGCGGTCGCGGAGAACGCCAACCGGGGTGTCGTCGAAGACGGAGCGGTTGGTCGTGTACTTACTGAAGGCGGTAACGTCAGGTGCCGCCTGCGCACGTGCTAAGCGTAAGCCCGCCTGTGCTGCTTCCTCAGTCAGCCGGGCCAGGGTCAGGTCGGGTCGCGTGCGCAAAGCGATGTCGAGGGCGGCTGCGACCGAATCGGGAGGCGTTGAGAAGTCCGGCGCGGCGAGTTCTTCGCGCAGCCGTAGCGCCTCACCAGGCGGCACGCCCGAGATGCTTTTGAGTTTCAATAGCGCGCCTTGCAGCCGCCCTTCGATGAGGGCGCGGCGGGCGCGCAGCCGTTCGACCTCGACGCGCAGCAGGTTGTGTTCGAGCGGCGCCGAGTCACCCTCGTTGACGCGGACCTCGATAACGCGGGAAGTCTGTAGATCGATGTCGATCAACTCTTCAGTGATCTGCAACTCGCGGACGGCGGCCAGCGCCTCGGCGTAACCCGCCCGCACTTCAGCGATGAGCCGGCGTTCGCGGTCGGCGATTTCCGCCTCGGCGGCTTGAAGCTCAACGCGCGCCAGGTCGATGCGGCGCTGGCGCTTGCCGCTCAGTTCGAGCGGCAGCGCGAAGCCGATGCTGGTCTCGCGTTCGCCGGGCGAGCCGGTCAGCCGCCCGGTCGTCTGCTCGAAATCAAACGTCGGGTTGGGCCGCAGCCCAGCCTGTTGCAGGCGGGCGCGCCCGCGTTCGATGTCAAGCCGCGTCGCAACCAACTCGGCGTTGGCCGCAAGCGCTCGGCGCACGAGGTCACTTGAGGAAGCACCCTGAACCGGGTCGACGTAGAGCGCCACCGTGGAACGGGGTAGATTGGTTAAAGCCAGCGCGTCCTCGCCAGTCGCGCGCGACTGCGGACGCGATATGATCCCCTCTGGCGCACGACCGGCACCAGTCAAAGGAACCTGGCCAGTGGTCACGGAGGCGATGATAATGATCGAAAGCGAAGTGGTGAAAACCCCCGCCAGCCGGCGGGCCCATTGCGTAGCCATCTATCCATCCCTTCAAAAATAATTCTAATGTGGATAACGCCCTTCAGGACTGCGCTCGAAAAAGTTCAAGCGCGCCAAGGGTCAAAGGCCAGGGATCGATGAGCAGCGATGGCAAGGCGCGGCAGCAAAAGTTTCTCCACCGGCAAGCGATAATTGCACAGCGATGCCTGTCCAGTTAATGAGTTGGAGGGGAAAACTACGACAAGCGAGGGGGATGAAAAGCGCTTTGTGGCGGAGCAGTTGGCAATGCGATGAGCGTCGGTTCGCTCACACGGGGCGCAAAACTATGCTCATCCGCATGAAAGATTGCACCGGGCAGGATGTGCGAGCAGCAACAAAAGCAGTCGTCCTCGGCAGGCGCCGAATCAGAATCTGAAGATGATTTTTGAATATCGGCAGATATGAAGGAAGTTTCCGATCCGAAATCGGTGGATACCTGGATGGGCACCTGGGACGATGCGGCTTTCAGTAACCCCCAGACGTCTTCGCCGCAATTCTGCGGTGAGGCGAGGTCGGTCATCGTCATGAAGAAGAAAGCGAGAACTATCCCGCGACGCAGGTATTGTCGTTCGAGCAGCCCTTTTCGAATCATCCGTAACATTTACGATCTGGTAAACAATCTACCACAACCGTTCGGCTATGCCAACAACAGAAACCGGCGGATAGAGTCTTTGCGTTGTCTGGATAAATTAGCGAACCCTGTGGAATGCGAGTTAGCAATGACCTTTGGATCGAGCATCTATTTCTTTTAGCCTATCATAGATGTTTAGACCGCAAGCTGAGAGAATAAAGCTTTAACCTTTGCTTCGATGGTGTCGCGCACTTCTCGAAACTTTTTAGGCGGCATATTTTTCGAGTCAGGAATGTTCCAATCCTCATGCCGCTTCGCTCTCACGAACGGGCATTCGTCGCCACAGCCCATTGTCGCTACGAAGTCATACTGAACATCAGGAATATCATCAAGCGATGGGGTTTGTGAAATTCGGCAGCAAGCGTTTAATGCACATCTTACACACACTGGATGGCCCTTACGCAAAAACCGCTGGCATTGGGAAAAACGGAGTAGGAAATGAGTAGGGACCAAGTTGTGTGAACTGAAGTGTTGCGAAAGCCACACAACTCAACGCTTGCCATTGCCATAGCCGGGAAGTAACTGAATATTGCTTTACTTTCTATCAATGACATTGTCGGGTAGCACAGCCATCGCGGTAATATATATGTGCACCTGATACTGAGTTTGTCCTCTCATCTGAGGATTTGCTTACAGCAGCCTGTACCGGGATCATTCTTTTCAGAAGAGGAATAAGATGCAGCCAATTGGACAGCCCTCCAGACTTGAAAAAGAAGTCCGCGACATCTCCGTCGTGCGTTACAACAAAGGGCGCTGGACGGAGCCGAAGACGTTGAGCGCCGATGGCTGGGAAATTCACGGCTGCCCGGTTAATGGGCCGTCGGTCTCTGCCGATGGCAAGCGCGTGGCCGTGGCATGGTTCACGGCGGCGAATGACATCCCGCGAGTCAAGCTCGTCTTCTCTGGTGACGCCGGTGCGACCTTTGGCCAGCCGATCCAGGTCGATGAGGCCACTCCCGTCGGGCGTGTAGATGTTTTAATGCTGGCCGATGGCTCGGCGCTCGTGAGTTGGCTGGAGCGAGCGGCGAAAGGCGGAGAAGTTAAAGTTCGCCGAATCAGACACAATGGTTCGCGCAGCCAAGCTATCACTGTAGCCGAGTCGAGTGCAGCGCGAGCAAGCGGCTTCCCGCAAATGGCGCGCGCCGGAAATGAGGTCATCCTCACATGGACTCAGCCCGGCACTCCTACCAAGGTACGTACCGCAGTCATTCGCCTCGAAAGTAACAACTGAGGGCGGGGTTGAATATACTCGTGTGACTCTCCTACCTCAGACTGGTCCAATGTGGCTGCGTGGAATAATTGATACCCCCTACCGGTATTATACTGACAGGCGAGCAAGGCCGGTTTTCTGCTTGCGGGATCTCTTGCTGCACAGCTAGAATATGCTTTCTATGCGCACTGCGAAACGCCCAGTGATTATTGCGATGGCGGTTGTGATCAGCCTGGGGTTGATGTATTCGCAGTTGTGCGGCGTGCTGTGCGACATTTCCGGCTGCTCTTCACCCGCACCGGCGAACTTTGCGGCGGCCTCGAACAGCGGGAGCGCAGGGTTGGGGAGCCACGGGTGTGAGCACCACAAGCAGACCAAACCGAAAGACTCTGAGCAGGCGGGGCATCACGCGAGAGGCGCTGCGTTCACTACCTCCGAGGGCCCCGGCCATCCTCATGGGTCGGGATGCTTTCACAGCCACGATCAAATAGGGCTTTTTTCTACAGGCGGCAAGTCAGCCGACAGCTTCAACCAGCAGCCCCATCCTATAATAGGAGCCGTCTCACCGGCGGCTGATACTTCATTCGCGGAACTGGTTGGCGAAACCACCGCGCGCACTCCCGACCGGTCTCCGCCCAGGCGCGTTGCCTCTGTCCTTCGAATCTAACTCCTTCCTCTCTGAACCCAACCTGAGAGACGCCGTGTGTTCACGCGCCGAAATCAATTCGGCGAGAAACTGCTAAACCACAAGGAGGCACAAGCATGAACATCGGGAGACAGCGCCCGGCGCTGTGTGCGAACTCGCGCGCCGGAATCAAGGGCGCGGTTGCTGCCATATTCTTCACATTACTAATTGCGGTCTGTTTGTCCGCGCGGGCGACGCAGGCCGCACTGCTTTCACAAACGGCGGGGGCCACTGACGGGGAAGTCGCTCTGGGCCTAGACCACTTCGACGCTCACTGTGCGAATTGCCACGGTGCAACGGGGAAAGGCGACACCGAACGGGGCAAGTCCTTAGCCGCTGCCGACCTCACCTCGAAAAAGACGCAGTCCAGATCGGATGACGAGTTGTTTCGCATCATCTCGAATGGTATGCCGGGTACGGGCATGCCCGCGTTCGGCAAGTCACATAATCCTACAGAGATTCGCCAGACGATACTCTTCCTCAGAAGGCTGCCTGCGCTTACGCCTGAGGAAAGAGAGAAGCTGGAGGCTGCCGTCCCAGCCAGCGCCCGTCATAAACACAGCCAGGAAAAAGATGACCACCATGAAATGCAAGGCGGCGAGCATATGCATACCAAGGGAGAGGCTCAACATGAGCATGGCGCTCAGCCTGTAGGCGGGGCCTCAACCCAAAAGCCTGCTTCGGAGGAACACCATCACGAGATGACAGCTCAGCCATCTCCTAATACTCAGCAGCAAAATATGTCGGAGATGCAGCATCAGCCTGGCGGGCCGCCTGCGCAAGCGACGCCCCAACAGCCTCAGAACACGCAGCAAGAGAGCAATCCGCATGCGGGCCACCAGATGCAAACGCCGGCCACGCAAGCGCAACAGACAACTCCGCCCGGTCCTGTGATGACGCTTGCCGATGTGGAACGGACGGCGTTGCAGAACAACCCGACGCTCGCCCAGGCGGAGTCGGCGATCCGCGCCGCCCAGGGGAGGAGGAGACAGGCCGGCCTGTGGCCGAATCCGACGGTGGGTTATCAGGGCGAGGAGTTTGCCTTCCGCGCTTTCGGGGACAAGAGCGAGCACTTCGCTTTCATAGAACAGACCATCCCTCTGGGCGGAAAGCTCAAAAAGAGTCAGCGCATATTCGAGCGCGAGGTCCAACAGGCCGAGATCGAAGCCACTGCCCAGAAGGCGCGCGTCCTCAACACCGTGCGTATGCTCTACTACGAGACTTTGGGGGCGCAGCAGATGGTTGACCTCCGCACCGAGCTCGCCAGGATCGCGCGCGACGCGGTGAAGACCACGTCCGAGTTGTTGAACGTCGGCCAAGCCGATAGGCCGGACCACCTGGAAGCCGAGATCGAGTCACAACAGGTCGAGCTTGAGCTTGAGAGCGCGAGAAACAACCTCCGGCAGGTCTGGCAGTTGCTCGCGTCGGTTATCGGGACGCCGGCGATGTCACCGATGCGATTGGCCGGCAATCTCGAAGAAAATCTCCCGACCCTGGACCAGGAGACGCTCATGGCCACCTTGCTACAGGAAAGCCCGGAGATCAAGCGGGCGCGGGTTGAGGTTGAACGCGCACAGGCAGTTCTGGCGCGCGCCAAAGCCGAACGCATCCCCGATCTGTTCCTGCGCGGCGGTATTGGTTACAGCTCTGAATTCCTGGAAACTGCTAATGGCGCTACGGGCAGGCGCACAGGGCCGGAGGCGAATGTCCAGATAGGAATTACCCTGCCGGTCTTCAACCGCAATCAGGGCGGCATCGCCGCCGCCGAGGCTGAATTGGCCATCGCAGAGCGCGAGATGACTCGTCTTGAACTCTCCCTGCGCGTCAGGCTGGCGCAGGCTTTCAGAGACTATAACAACGCAGCGGACGCAGTGCGGCGTTACCGGGAAGTCATCCTGCCTCGCGCCGAGCGGGCATATAACCTCTACCTGGCGAGCTTCCGGCAGATGGCCGCCTCTTATCCGCAGGTGCTCATCTCGCAGCGCACCATGTTTCAGGTCAGGGAACAATATCTGAATGCCCTCGTGGAACTCAAGCAGAACGCGATTCAGTTGGAAGGCTTCCTGCTGACGGGCGGACTCGACGCGCCGCGCTTTCAATCGGCTGAACCTGCGCGGGTCGAGATGACCGGCGTGCGGTCAGGCGGACAGGGCAGCGCCGATCACGTCGAGAACCGGCGGCCCTGACGTCTGAGGCGACGGATTCTTAGACAGGTAAGAGGGATGTCAATAACCGAAAAGTTTGCAATGGATCTGATTGCTACAGGAGCAAAGTTATGAATAAGAGCAGACGCAATTTCTTTTTACGCAGCTCGGCGATTGTCGGGACCGGCCTGATCGCCGGTAAGTCGGTAGCCGCCCAGCACGAGCATCACATGCAGCCTCAGCCGCAAGCCCCGAAAAAGGAAGCTCCGGCGCAGCCGCAGGCCCCGCCAAAAGTCAAAATGGCTGAGGCCCCTGCCGGCAACGTGCCCGTCATCACGCCCGACGTGGCCAGGCTCCCTTGGAAGATGGAAGGCGGTGTGAAGGTGTTTAACCTCACGGCGGAGGTCGTCAAGCGCGAAATCATGCCGGCTAATTCAATGGGGCCAGCAAAGGTGCTCGACCTCTGGGGCTACAACGGCAGCGTGCCCGGCCCGACCATCGAGGTCAATGAAGGCGACCGCGTCAGGGTGGTCTTCAGGAACAACCTTCCCGAAGACTCTACCATCCACTGGCACGGTCTGGAGATTCCAATCGAGATGGACGGCATGCCTTACATCAGCCAGCCGCCGGTCAAGCCGGGCCAGACATTCGTCTATGAATTCACTGTTCACCAGAAGGGGACGTTCTTCTATCACTCGCACGGGGCGATGCAGGAGATGATGGGGATGATCGGGTTTTTCATCATCCACCCTAAGAAGCCTTATGACCCGCCGGTGCATAAGGACTTCGCCATCGTCTTGCAGGAGTTTGCCGCGCTGCCGAACAACAACGTGCCGAACTCGATGTCGATGGAGTTCAACTGGCTAACGATGAACGGCAGGGCGGCGCCGGCGACCACGCCGATGATCATCAAGCTCGGCGAGCGCGTGCGCATCCGGCTGATCAACATCGGCATGGACCATCACCCGATTCACCTTCACGGAAACCAGTTCTACGTCACGGGCACCGAAGGCGGGCGCATCCCGCAATCGGCATGGTATCCGGGCAACACGGTGCTGGTTGGCGTGGCGCAGGCGCGCGACATCGAGTTCGACGCCATCTATCCTGGTGACTGGATGCTGCACTGCCACCTGCCGCACCACATGATGAACAACATGGTGTCGATGGTCGGGCCGATGGCGCACGCCGGCCACGGCATGCACACCGGCGCGGGGATGGAAGAAGGCATAGGCATGGTAAGGGAAGGCAGTGCCACGTCAGAGAACCTCGGCCCCGCGCTGGGTCGCGGCATGGGCATCACGGCGGACCGCGAGAAGGCCACCTCGAACGTGGTCGGGCAGCAGCAGCAAATGTCCGGTCATGACATGTCCCAGCACCAGATGTCCGGCGACCAATCCATGGAAACCAAGAAGCTCGTTCCCGGCTATCCGCAGGACGACATGATGATGATGATGGTCATAGACGAGGCGGTGGCCAAGCCCGAAACCAATGGGCTTGCGCCTGGGTGGTCGGCCGGGCTTCAAGGGATGATGTCGCTCGTTCGTGTGCTCCCACCCGACCAGTACGACAAGCTGATGACCGACATAAAGGATGGCCGCGTCGAGCAGAATAAGCCGCAGCCGGAGCACAAGCATTCCGGGGGGTAAACATGAAACGGGCCTCAACTGATCTAACCGGATCGTCCTTTGTTTTTCCAAAGCGCGGCTGGCGTGCGCTCGCCGCTGGCGGTGGTGCCGTGAGCGGCTCATTCGAAAGGTTATCCCTCTCCAAAGAGCCGCCGCAGCGCAACTGACTTTCACCTGGGGCCGGATGAGCTTTTGCTGGCTGCCCGGCCCACAATCAATTGAATGCCTGACAACCGATTGCCGCGCCGCGGCAACACGAACAGATAGTGAGGTGCAGTAATGAGTAAGCAAGTCCCATTTCACACAGACCCATCTCGTGAGAAGAAACGCGCCGAGTTCGCATCACCGACACCGCGCAAGAAGCGTTTATCCCCTATTTTATTAATCGCCCTGGCTGCCATTGTTGGACTCGGCGCTTACCTGGCATTCGGCGGATCGGGCGATCACCCCCGATCTGCTTCTGTCGTCAACACGGGCCAGAACGCATCTCAAAGCGCAGCCGGCATCGGCGATATAAAGATACCGCTCGCGGACCTCGTCGGCGGCAAGGCGAAGTTTTTCGATTACGCCCTGTCGAACAAAACTCCGGTGCGCTTCTTCGCGCTCAAGAGCGCGGACGGAACCTACAGGGCGGCGATGGATGCCTGCGAGGTCTGCTTCCATGCGAAGAAAGGCTATCACCAGGAAGGCGATGACATGGTCTGCAACAACTGCGGCAAACATTTTCCGACCGCGCTCGTCGGCGAGGTTAACGGCGGCTGTCATCCAATCGGTTTACAGCGCGCCGTCGAAGGCGACCAACTGGTAATTAAAGCGAGCGAGCTTGAAAGCCGCGGCGAGTATTTTCAATGAGAGTTGACCTTGGTTTCAGCAGGCCGGTCTCACAGGGCTAGGAGTAGAAAAAATGCGAATCACTACAATCGCCTTTGCCAACCTCAAACGTCGCAAGGGTAAGGCCATATTCCTCTCCGTCGGCATCAGTATCGGCATTGGCACCGCCGTCGCGCTCCTGAGCCTGAGCGGCTCAATCAAGGAAGAGATCGGTGCCCAGCTCGACCGCTTCGGGGCAAACATCATCGTGCTGCCACAATCCAACAGCCTTTCACTCGACTATGGAGGAATCACCGTATCCGGCGTTTCGTTCGACGTTCACCAACTGGCCGACGAAGACGCTAAAAAGATTCTGGAGATTCCATACAACAACCGCCTGAGCCTCATCTCACCAAAGTTACTGAGCGTTATAAACGTTGAAGGCCAGCAGGTACTGCTCGCCGGGGTCGATTTCAAAAGCGAGATGGTGTTGAAGCGGTGGTGGCACATCGTCGGGCGGAAGCCTGAGGGCGACGGCGACGTGCTGGTCGGCTACGAGGCCGCGCGGGCGCTTTCGCTGGTCGGACCCGAGCCGCGATCCCACGTACAAACTGTTTCAAGTATGCCCGACATGCCTGAGATGGCGGCGCACGACGGCGGAACCCGGGGCGGATTTGAAATCACGAAAGACAAGCTACAGATTGCGGGGCGTGAACACCGGGTCGTGGGCGTTCTGGCTCCGACGGGTGGCCCGGACGACCGCATCATCTTCGGCGCGCTCCCACACGTCCAGTCGCTTTTGAACAAGCCCGGACAGTTGAGCCTGATCGAAGTAAGCGCGCTGTGCAAGGACTGTCCCGTCGGCGACATCGTCACGCAGATCAGCGAGAAGCTGCCCCACGCGAAAGTATCAGCCATTCAGCAGTCGGTCCGCGCCCGCACCGAAACCGTCGAGCGGCTCACGCGATTTTCAGCCGCCGTGGCCGCGGTCGTTCTCGCCATCGGCGCGCTGATGATCTTCACGACGATGATGGGGGCAGTGGTCGAGCGCACGAAAGAAATCGGCGTGCTGCGCGCCATCGGATTTCGCAGGACTCACATCGTCAAAGGACTTGTCATCGAAGTCGCGGCAATCAGCGTCGTCGGCGGGCTTTTTGGATGGGCGGCAGGAACGCTCGCAAGCTGGCTGGCCTTGCCATATTTTGCGGAAACCGGTGTGGCCTTTCATATCCAGCCGGTGCTGGCCCTAGTCGCGATTGTTGCAGCAGTGATGATCGGCGTGCTGAGCAGCTTTTATCCCATCATTAGGGCTTCGCGTCTCGACCCGTCCGAAGCCGTGCGATACGTATAAAAGGGAGACTCAAGATGGCTTTTGTGGCGGTTGAACAGGTCAGCAAGGTTTATGGCGGGGAGCGTGGGGCGTCGGGCGTGCGGGTGCTTTCCGGCGTCAGCGTCGAAGTCGAAGAGGGCGAATTCATTTCTCTGATGGGGCCTTCAGGGTCAGGCAAAAGTACGCTGCTCACGATAGTCGCGGCGATGAATCAACCTTCCGAGGGGAGGGTCTTAGTGGATGGCATTGACGTATACGGACTGTCAGACGAGCGCCGTGCTGATTTTCGGCGGGAATACTTGGGCTTCGTCTTCCAGCAGCACCACCTGTTGCCTTACCTGAATGCTCTCGAGAACGTGATGTTACCGCTCGCCACGACACCCCTTCCCTCGAAAGAGAAGCGTGCCCGCGCCATTGAGGTATTGGAGAAGGTCGGCCTCGGAGATAAAGGGGTTCGTTTGCCGAATCAACTCTCCGGAGGAGAGCAAGGGAGACTTGCCATTGCTCGCGCCATCGTCAACCAGCCTCCGCTGATCCTGGCAGACGAACCAACAGGCGCGCTCGACACTAGAACCGGTCAGGAAATCATGGAAGTCTTTTTAAGTCTCAACGTTCAAGGGCAGACCATCTTCCTGGTGACTCATAACCCGGATAATGCCCGCCTCGCTGACCGGACCATTCATATAAGGGATGATCGCATGGTAACGGAGTCCGCCGTTCAGACCGCGACCGCCGGGTGAGCGTGCCGCGCAACCGGTTATGAACAACTCATCGCGAAAAGTAAAGCTGGTGACGGGGCTGCTCCTGGGCTTGAGCGTGGTCCTCATCACGCTCTTGCATTACCACACAATGGCTGGCGGAAACTTTCTTCTGCATGAAGTATCACAGCGCCTCTATTATGTCCCCATCGTTTACGCGGCCTACGCGTTCGGCGTTAGGGGGGGCCTCAGCATATCGCTGCTGAGCGGGGCGGTCTACCTGATGCACATATCCGAGCACGGGCATGACCCGCAGGCCGCCATCCTCAACCAGTATGCCGAAGTATTCATGTTCCAGGTTGTCGGCGTCGTGACCGGCCTCCTCGCCGGCGCCGAACGGCGACAGCGGCGGCGGTTCGAGAAAGCGTCTGCCGACCTAGCCGCGGCCTACCAGGAATTGAGAGACACGGTGAGCTTGTTGATCCGCGCCGACCGGTTGAAGTCGGTCGGCGAAGTTGCCGCCGCCATCGTGCATGAAATCAGAAACCCTCTCAGCGCGATCAAAGGGGCGGCGCAGATCATCGAAAAAGAGATTCCTCAAGACAGCCCGAGGCGCCGCTTCACCGCCGTCATCGAGGAGGAGGTGGACCGCCTGAACAAGCTGGTGAGTGAATTCTTAACTTTCGCCAGGCCGCGCCAGCCCGAAAAACGACCGTCGAACCTTAACCATCTCATTGAGTCCGTCATCACCTTCACCTCCAAAGAAGCGACCAAGCGCGGCGTCAGGCTCGTGCCGAAGCTTGACGAGCACCTTCCCGCCGTTGAGGTTGACGCGGAGCAGATCAGGCAGGTGTTGTTGAACTTGATACTCAACGCGATCCACGCGATGCCGGAAGGCGGCGTTGTCGAAGTTTGCAGCAAGCGCATCGGGGAAGTCATAGAGTTGTCCGTGCGCGATTACGGCACGGGCATTGATCCGGCCATACGGGACAAAATATTCGACCCGTTCTTCACCACGAAGCCTGAAGGTTCGGGCCTGGGGCTGTCCGTAGCTTATGGCCTGATCAAACAGCACGACGGTGAAATCGAACTCGGCGCACTCAATGGTCCAGGCAGCCTGTTTATCATAAAGCTTCCGCTCACGACAAGTGGCGCAGCCAAGCCGGTAGAACCCGACGGTCATGGCAGCAATATGCTTCCTGAGTCGGCGACTGTGGGGGGACGATTGAAAGGCCATGATGAGTAAGAAGAAGATTCTCGTTGTTGAAGACGAACACTCGTTGCGGCAGGTCATCGAGTTTCAACTGTCTGAGGCCGGCTACGAAGTCGCGACGGCAGAAGACGGTGCGCGCGGCTACGAGACGCTCACCGAAAATTTGCTGGATCTGGTCATTACCGATCTGGCCATGCCCGAGATGGATGGCCTCGAACTTACCAGGCGCGTGAAAGCGATCTCGCCTGAAACGCCCGTGATCGTCATCACCGCCTTCGGAGAGGTGCAGACGGCGGTGGCCGCGATGAAGTTCGGGGCGGAAGATTATCTGACCAAGCCGCTCGACTGGGATGAGCTTCGAATGATTATTGAGCGGGCGCTGAAGGTGAAGGATCTGGCGCGAGAAAACCGCGAGTTGCGGGCGTTCATCGGGGAGCAGTTCAAACCGGAAAACATCATCGGAACGTCGAAACGGATGCGGGAGTTGTACGGAGTCGTCGAGCGCGTCTCGCGGACTGACGTGAGCGTCTTACTGCTTGGCGAAAGCGGCACGGGCAAGGAACTCGTCGCCAAGTGCATTCACCAGAATGGCGCCCGTCGCGCGCAGCCTTTTGTGACGATTGACTGTGGGGCGATACCCGAGCAGTTATTGGAGTCGGAACTGTTCGGGCATCACAAGGGCGCTTTCACCGGCGCGATTGCCGACAAGCGCGGCATGTTTGAAGAAGCGCACGGCGGGACCGTGTTTCTTGACGAGATCGGCGAGATGCCGCTCAACCTGCAAGTGAAACTGCTCAGGGTCTTGCAGGAAGGCCAGTTCATGCGGCTCGGCGAGAACACGCCGCGGCGCGTCGACCTGCGGGTGATCGCCGCGACGAATCGTGACCTGGCCAGGATGGTCGAGGACGGGGCATTCCGCGAAGACCTGTACTTTCGAATCAATATCGTCCCGGTAAAACTGCCGCCGCTGCGCGAACGCCGTGAAGACGTTCCGCTGCTGGTCGCCCACTTCATTGAAGACGCCGCACGGCGGTACAGCCAGCCTCAGCCGCGTCTGTCAAAAGACGTGTACCGCTATTTCCATCAGTACCCCTGGCCGGGAAACATCCGTGAACTGAAGAACACGATCGAGCGCCTGTTGGTTCTGTCAAACGATGAAGAGATCACAACTGACGACCTGCCCGATGAGATCAAGAATGTTCGCGCCGGCGCGGGCAGCCTTTCATTGAACCTGCCCGAAGGCGGCATTGACCTCGAAGAAGTGGAAAAAGAGATCATCCGGCAGGCGCTGGAAAAGAACGGCCACAACCAGAGCCGCACGGCGAAGTACCTCAACATTACGCGCAACACTCTGATATATCGTATGCAAAAGTTCAATCTTGGTTAGCGCATGAAAAAGCCTGTAGATTTGTCGGCCCCGCGGTCTTATGCGATCTCAAGCTGGGCATCTCCCTACGCGCTAATTAATGCCTCATCGCCTCAACGTCATTCTAAAGGTTAGCCAAGGCCAAGACCTGTCGCAGATGACACACTGCTGTTGGAAATCCAACAGTCATGCGCGAAGCTGTTCAAACAACCTTCATGGATCAGGTTATGCGTAAGCCCTTTCAACAATTTACTAGAAGGTCATCTCGGACCATTTGTCCAGACGGTGGTATAAGACTTGCCCTTATAGAACGTCACTGCCAGAACGCCAAGGGGGCCGTGAGTTCTGGTTGAGGACGATTTAGCAGCGAGCCATATAGAGAAGGGCAAATGGCGAATAGGGGTATCAGCGTTGTTATCGCGCTGATCACTTTTTAATTGGATGTAGGCAGTCATGGCAAACCCAGTTCATCGGTGGTCGCTTAATCACAGAATGATCATTACCGTCAGCAGTCTCGCTCAAGCTCTAAGAGGCTATAAGGAGATATGGTACGGAGCCGGTATGGGCATCAGCATGTGGGTGCTTGATGCAGCGATGCACTGCGTGCAGCGCGCCCCAATTAGCTGGAGCGGATTTACGAAAGAGATGATCGCGAGTGACGGCGCGCAGCTACTATTTCGCATTCTGTTTGTGGCCATGGCGACGGCGCTGGGCGTCAGCCTATGGCGGAGCAATCGGCACAGGTGCCAGGTGCGGGACCTCCAAGCTTTGCTCGGCGCTTTTCATCGTCAGGTGGTCAACCCGGTGGTGTTGATCGTCGGCTATTCTCGTATGCTCTCGCTTCGTGAAGGGTGGCCCGTAGGCCGCGAAGCAGTCGAGATCATCAGTGAGATTCAGCTTAACGCGCAAAAAATTAATAATGCGATCAAGCGCCTCCCGCCACCCTTCGAGCCTCTGGAGGCGGCAAGCGTGGGTGATCCAGAGATGGCGCGAGCCAGGGCAACGCTGGGCAATTCAGCATAGGCGATGGATCACCACAAGCGATGTCAATTCTTCCCAACGCAGGTTATGGTGCCAGCTCATGCCACCTCGCAGAGAATATGTTGGCGTAGGCATCGCGGCAATGGCCGAAGATGCGCGGCCTATGGAGAAGGGGTATGAATAACTCGACGGGTAAAACCATCTCGCTGACCACCCTGTTCAGGTTTACCGTTTCGATGATCGCAATGGCGACGACTGCTTTCGCGCTCACCGCATCAACTCGGACGGATGATGAGTCAGCCGTGCGAGCGGCGCTGGTCGAGAACGCGGCAGGGTTTGAGCGCAACGACATCGCCAGGGTGAGTAAGGTGTGGGCGCAGGACGAATCGGTCACCGTCTTTGAGAGCGGGCACGCAAACTACGGCTGGGCGGACTATCGGGATCATCACCTTGTGCCGGAGATGGCAGAACTGAAGAACACGAAATATGCCCTCAGCAACATTAAAATCCGCGTGGCAGGCGACTCGGCTTGGGCGACGTTCAAATATACGATCTCGGCTGATCTAAAAGAGCGGCATGTCGAGGGGGAAGGTCTGGGCACAGCGGTTCTAGAAAAGAGAGCGGGGCGCTGGCTGATCGTGCACTGGCATTCGAGCAGCCCGCGCCGCACGCCGGCTGACTCGCCACCGCCTAAGAAGGGGTGAGGCTACGAAGCCCGGTCGCGATGACAGCCGATCATCGGAAACACGGACTTGATCTTGGAACGCTGAGTTGATCGTCAGGACGAGACCAGAGAAAGGTGACGGAACAATCAAGCGAGTTAATCGAACAAACGGGGCCGTAAGAGTGATGGACAAACGGACCTTAAACTTTATTCGTTTATGAATTGATTCGAAGGGAGAAGAAGTATGAAGGCAAGGGTGTACTCAACAGTTTTGGCAATCATCACATTTGCATTTGTGAGTGTGGTCAGCGCGATGGCGCAACATGAACATCAGCATGGCGGGCAAAAGCCCCCGGCCCAAAGCGGCAAGCCGGCGGATATGTCGGCGATGATGAACGGCCCTCACCACCTGCTGGCGATGGCTTACGCGCGCAACATCAGTTCCTTCGCGGCAGTCCTGCACGAGCAGGCCGGTAAATCGAATTCGGTAGACGCCGACCTCGCCCGCGCGGCGACGGCTGAAATCAGGCGGAGCTTCGACGCGATGCAGCAGCACATGCAAGAGCACATGAATGGCATGGGCGGCGATATGCAATCTCACCTGAGCATGATGCAGGGGGCTGACGCGCACGTCACTGCCATTAAACAGCACCTGACCGCGTTGGAGCGAGATGTGCAGGCAGATACGCTCAACGCCAGGAGCATTGCGGACCATGCTGCCGAGATTCACAAACACGCTGATGAAATGGCCGGCGCCCAGAGCGGCCATGAACACAAGATGTAATCGAACACGCGGCGGTGTTGCCTGGCGAGGGCAGTGGACTCGCGCGGCAGCAAGGTATTGCCAGGGGCTGGAGACGCGTCCTTACAGGTAGCAGCGTGCGGCTCCGAGACGGAGCGATGCGTGATGTATTCAGGTAGATGCTGCTCAGACAAAGGAGGGATGAATCGTGATGTCCCGGAAAACCAAGATGCTTACAATGGCGATCGTCACTGGCCTGCTGGCGGCCATGTGGGCCTCCGGCCCTAAGGCAATCGCCCTTGCCCATGATCCGCATGAGCACTCGCATGCGCCGGCCAGCGCCAAGAAGCTCAAGAACCCGCTGACCGCGACAGATGACAACATCGACAAAGGGCGCGCGCTTTACAATAAGAACTGCGCTTCGTGCCATGGCCAGGATGGCAAAGCGCAAACCGATGTTGCCGCAGGAATGAAGATCAAGCCGGCTGACCTGACGGCGCTGCACGAGAGAACGGATGGCGAAATCTACTGGGTCATCACCAACGGCATCAAGAAGAGCGGCATGCCCGCCTTTAAGGCCAAAGCAGGAACTAACGAGCGGTGGCAAATGACGCTATACGTCAAGCACCTTCTGGGCGAACACCCGCATGGGACCGGCGGCGAGTAGCCGGTGCCGGCACGTTGCCGTGTGCGACGGGGCGCTGAAAGACCGAAGGCAGCTATGGAGCAAAGCTTTGACGCTTTTGCCCGTCATCATATGAAGCCATACGCAGCGCGCCCGGTGACTGGATGAAAGGGTCAACGCAAACGTGTCAGCACACGCCCGACCTCTTCGGCCAGTCGCCGGGCTTCGGCTGGCTTACACTGGCTGTTGAGAGCAGACTCAGCGCATGCCGCGACATGGTCGCTAAGCATATCGCCCTCGACGCGACGCAGCGCCGCGATGATGGCGTTGATCTGGTGAACAATGTCGATGCAATAGCGCTCGTCGGCCACCATCTGCTGTAGGCCGCGCACTTGGCCTTCTATGCGGCGCAGTCGCGGTAACTGCTTCAGGTGGTCAACCGGCTTGTGGGCCGTGGGCTTCTTGCCCTTTCGAGATTTGATAGAACGAGTCATTGAGTTTGCTGCTTCCTTTCCGCAAAGGGGGTGGCGAATGGCGGCGGTCACCACATCGCACTGATGGAACGCCGCCAACGTTGGCGGCGGGATGCTTACCTCATTCCGCCGCCTCAAATGACCTACCGTGAAAAGAGTCCCGGCTCTTGAATGAGAGGCGCAACGGCTTTTCAGAGTTGCATACCGCCAGGGCATCGGGTAGCATTCAATTATACCCCACTAGGGTATACTCTTTTTTGTGTGACGCTACAGCAAGGCACGGGGCGGACTTTTGCTGTAGGCGAAATCGACCTCACTCAGAAAGCCTTCTGCCAGTTGTCCGGTTTCCTGGACGCCTATCTCACTCGAGAAGGATCCACCCAAACACGCCGTCGCTCTTGCGACCCGGCTTTAGTCTACACGAGGAGAGAGTAAAAGCAATGGCGACTCAAACTGACCCTGGCTGCGGCATGCAGGTTGATGAGCAGAACGCAGCGGGACAATCGCAGCACCGAGGGCAGAGCTATTACTTTTGCAGCCAGAGCTGCAAGTCAAAATTCGATCAAAACCCTGAGCAATATGCTCAAAGCAATGAATGATACGCGGGCTAGACTACGGTCATGTGCAACGTGTCCCAGGCCACGGCGCCTATGAGATTAGCGTCACGTTCGCAGGGTTCAGAGACTCAGGCTTGAACCAGGGGTACTGGATCGGTTACTGGTCGCGTAATTTCGGCTGGGGCATCGCCGAGGCAGGGCACAACTTCACTTTTGTAAATCCGGATGACTGGCAGCAGGCGGTGACCGGCTCGCTGCTTTCGCACCTGGGCAAACACGGCCCGATGATCCTCACGCAGCCCGAAGGGTTAGGCGAGGGTGCCGTGCGCTACCTCGAAATGGTGAGGCCGACATGGGGAACCCCGCCCGACCAGCTTAACAACCACGGCTGGATACTGGGCGGCACGGATAAGATCAGTTGGCCAGCGCAGGCCGACATCGACGCGCTGCTGGAGCCGGGAGATGCTTCTGAATGAGGCTTCCTCTATACACCCGCCTTGAGCGAATGCCAGGTTAAGACGAATATTAAGGTGAGTACGTGTCGCGTGACAAAGAGACGACCGTCAGACCCTATGTCTGATCTCGCATGCTTCGGAACTATAGCATGGCAAAAGGAGTGGTTCGATGAGCGGAAAGAAAACGAATGTGGATGTAAGAAGTGGCGACTCGACCGCAAATGAGAGTGTCGCGCTCGTAACAGACCCCGTCTGCGGGATGCAGATAAACCCGGAGACCTCCGCCGGCTCCTCTCAGTACGGCGGGAAGGCATATTTCTTTTGCAGTAAGACCTGTCAGGAAAAGTTCGAGGCTGATCCATCCAGGTATCTGAAGGCGTCTGCAAAATCAGGTGTGGCTTCAGCGCGGCCTGCGCCGCCTCATGCGGCTGAGAAGGGGGATCTATACACCTGTCCGATGCACCCGGAGGTCAAGAATCAAGGGCCGGGTTCCTGCCCGAAATGCGGCATGGCTTTAGAGCCGGTGGAAATCTCCCTGAAGGCGGCAAAGACGGAGTACACCTGCCCGATGCACCCGGAGATTGTGCGCGATGAGCCGGGCTTTTGTCCGATCTGCGGGATGGCTCTGGAACCCAGAACCGTCACCGGCGAAGAGGCGAATGAGGAACTGATCGATATGACGCGCAGGTTCAAGATCGGCTTGATCCTGACCGTTCCGCTGCTACTGGTCGCCATGTCAGACCTGATACCCGGTCAGCCCGTGCAACACGCCGTCTCGATGCGACTGCTCAAGTACATTCAGTTGGCTCTTGCCACACCCGTAGTGCTCTGGGGGGGATGGCCGTTCTTCCAGCGCGGCTGGGCCTCAGTCATCAACCGCAGCCTCAACATGTTCACCCTAATCGCCCTCGGTACGGGAGTCGCCTACTGGTACAGTGTAGTCGCCACTTTCTTCCCGACCATCTTCCCTGCTTCTTTCCGCACTCACGGCGACGAGGTGGGTGTCTATTTTGAGGTCTCGGCGGTAATCGTCGTTTTAGTGCTCCTGGGTCAGGTCCTCGAACTACGCGCGCGCAGCCAGACAAGTAGCGCCATCAAAGCCTTACTGGGGCTAGCCCCGAAGACAGCCAGAGTCATCCGCGAAGACGGGACGGAGGAAGAAGTCTCGCTCGACAGCATCAAGCCCGGAGACCGGCTGCGGGTTCGCCCCGGAGAGAAGATTCCTGTGGATGGAGTGATTCTCGAAGGCGCAAGCTCAGTTGATGAATCTATGGTCACGGGTGAACCCATCCCCGTAGAAAAGAGCAAAGGTGACAAAGTCACCGGCGGCACCGTGAACGGGACGGGAGGCTTTATTATGCAAGCGGAGCGGGTCGGCAGCGATACGCTTCTCGCCCAGATTGTGCGCATGGTGAGCGAAGCCCAGCGCAGCCGCGCGCCCATTCAGCGCCTCGCCGACGTCGTCTCTTCGTACTTCGTGCCTGCCGTCATCGTGAGCGCCGTGCTCACCTTCATCGTGTGGAGCCTCGTCGGTCCGGAGCCGCGCCTGGCTCACGCCATCGTCAATGCCGTCGCCGTCCTCATCATCGCCTGCCCCTGTGCGCTGGGGCTTGCGACGCCGATGTCCATCATGGTCGGGACCGGTCGCGGGGCCACGGCCGGCGTGCTCATTAAAAACGCCGAGGCGCTTGAAGTCCTGGAGAAGATAGACACACTCATCGTGGACAAGACCGGCACGCTGACCGAAGGCAAGCCGCGCCTCACCTCGGTCGTGCCGTCGAACGGGACCGGCGAGACAGAGCTACTTCGCTTGGCGGCGAGCCTCGAACGCGGAAGCGAACACCCGCTGGCCGCGGCCATCGTCGCCGGCGCACAGGAGAGAGGCGTGACATTGACTGAGGCCGAAGAGTTTCAATCTATAACCGGGAAGGGCGTTGTCGGAAAGGTGGAAGGGCGCATGGTCGCGCTCGGCAACGTCAAGCTGCTCGAGCAATTGAATATCAAATCAGACGGCTTGATGGGGGAGGCAGAGGCTTTGCGCAAAGACGGCGCGACCGTGATGTTCGTTGCCATCGACAACCGGCCAGCCGGTCTGCTTGGCGTCGCTGACCCCATCAAAGAGTCTACTCACGAAGCCTTGAAGGCGCTGCACGAAGAGGGCATCCGCATCGTCATGCTGACAGGCGATAACCGGACCACCGCCGAGGCCGTCGCCCGGAAGCTTGGAATTGACGAGGTGGAAGCCGACGTCCTGCCCGAACAGAAGGGCGGCGTGGTGAAGCGCCTACAGGCTCAAGGGCGGACGGTTGCCATGGCCGGCGACGGCATCAATGACGCCCCGGCCCTAGCGCAAGCCCATGTCGGCATCGCCATGGGCACCGGCACGGACGTTGCAATAGAAAGCGCCGGCGTCACGTTGATCAAAGGAGACCTTCGCGGCATCGTCCGGGCCCGCAGGTTGAGCCGGGCCACGATGCGCAACATCAGACAGAATCTCTTTTTTGCGTTCATCTACAACGCGCTCGGCGTGCCCATAGCGGCGGGCGTGCTCTACCCGGTCTTAGGGTTGTTGTTAAGCCCGATGATCGCGAGCGCCGCCATGAGTGTCAGTTCGGTATCAGTCATCGGCAATTCGTTGCGGCTGCGCAGGGTAGAGCTTTAAGGATAGGAGTAAGGGATCGATGAAGAGAACAATAAAGATTGTAGTCATCACCATCTTTGCCCTATTCCTGATTGAAGTCATTGCGGGTGAAATCTTCTTGCGGACGCACAGGTTTTCCGCGAGAGAGAAACCTTCCTGGCTTGAGAAGACCATGGCCATGCACGCGCGACGCGTCTCCACTCCTTCTGACGCGATGTCATTAAAGAATCCCAACGCGATCACTGAAGAGAGTATGGCAGAGGCCCGCGAGCATTTCGTCGAGCACTGTTCGGTCTGTCACGGGATAGATGGCAAGGGGCAAACGACCATCGGCCAGCGCATGTATCCGCCGGTCCCCGATATGACGCAAGGGGAGACGCAACAGAAGGCGGATGGTGAGTTGTTCTACATCATTTCTAACGGCGTTCGGTTAACGGGGATGCCGGCATGGGAGGGCGAAGACACCCCTGAGTCAATCTGGGATTTAGTCGCCTTCATCCGTCATCTGCCCCAGCTTACGCCCGAAGAGTTGGACTGCATGAAAGAAGTGGCCGGGCAGGCGGGCGAGGAGACGGGCGGGGGAAACAATCACAGTGGTGAAGAAAAGGGCGACCACAAGAATGACGAAAAGAAAAGCGTCGGCAATGAAAATCATGCCAAGCCCGACGCGGCAAAGCCGAAGATGAAGCCTCACACACACGGACCAGGGGCGAAGCCACACGAACACCCACAACCGTAACCATCCCGGTCGCGGCCACATTCTACGCTGCCATTAAATTGTTTGTTGTGATGCGCTATATGGCACACGGCTGCTGGAAATCCAACAGCCGACCTTTGAATAAGCCTCTGAGCCTACCCTTCCGTAGCGATCATTTGAACGCATTGCATTGCTCAATCCATGTGCGACGCAGGGCCTGTTCATTGGCACTCTGCTTGCGGCAGATGAAAAGAAGCAAATGAGCTTAGAACAGAATAGCCATTCTTCGGAGTCCAATACCCTAGCGTCTGAATCCGCTGGGCGCCGGTCCTTTCTTGGTTATGTCATCGGGCTGATCATCTCCGGCATTAGTCTGGTGCTCGGCGTTACGATCGGCCGTTACAGTATCGCGCCTGCGCTCTCGCCTGCGGACGCGTCCGAATGGGCCGAGGTGGGGCTCGTGGAAGACATCCCCGAAGAGAAGCCGGTCAAGCGCAATGTCGTCGTCTCCAGGACGGCGGGGTGGGCACGCTTCAATTCTCAGCAGTTGGTGTGGGTAATAAAAAAGGGCGACAGCATTACGGCGTTTTCTGCCATCTGCCCGCACCTCGGTTGCACGATCAACGAGGCGGCCAAAGGGTTCATCTGCCCTTGCCACGGCAGCGCCTGGGACGGCCTAGGGGAGAGGCTTGCCGGGCCGACGCCGCGCGGGATGGACACGTTGGAGACCCGCGTTGAAGGAGACCTGCTAAAAGTCAAATACCAGTACTTCAGGCAGGGCGTGCCTCAGAAGGAAGAGGTGCGCTGAGATGAGTGAGAAGAAATCGCCGAGGGCACGATTATATGATTGGCTCGACGAGCGTGCCGGACTGCGGGGTCAAGTCCGTAAGATACTCGACGAGCCAATACGCGGCGGCGCTCGCTGGGCGTACGTGTTCGGGAGCACGTTAGTCTTCCTGTTTGTGCTTCAGGCCATCACGGGGGTGTTCCTCGCGATGTACTATGTGCCGAGCGCAGACCATGCCCATGCGAGCGTCGCCTACATTCAAAAGGCGGTCCCCGGCGGCGCGCTGATTCGGGGACTGCACTACTACGGCGCTAGCGTGATGATCATTGTCATCGTCGCCCACGTCGCGCAGACTTTCCTCTTCGGCGCTTACAAAGGAAAACGCGAGTTGGTTTGGGTAGTCGGAGGAGTCCTTCTGCTCCTGGTTCTGGGTTTCGCCTTCACCGGCTACCTGCTACCTTGGGATCAGGAGGCGTATTTCGGCACGAAGGTAGGTACGTCAATCGTAGGCGAAATGCCCGTCGCTGGTGCGGCCACGCAACGCATTATGCTCGGCGGGACCGAGATAACATCACTTACGCTTTCGCGCTTCTTTATGACGCATACCTTTCTGCTTCCGCTCGCGCTCGCGCTCCTGGTCCTGCTCCACCTGTACCTGTTCAGGCGCGTAGGGCCGGCCGGGCCATTCCATCATAGAGACGATGACCGCGTGGATCGCTTTTACCCGAAGCAGTTATTCAAGGATTCACTCTTCATCCTGGCCGTCTTCATTGTCCTGGTGGCAGTCGCCGAGTACATGCCGGCGAAGCTGGGCCCACAGGCCGACCCGACGACGGACTTCCTGGCGAGGCCGCCCTGGTACTTCCTACCTCTGTTCGAGCTGTTGAAGTATTTCCCCGGAAAGCTTTCCCTGATACCCACGGTGTTGCTACCGGCAGTTCTTTTCGGGACAATCTTATTACTACCTTTTCTCGCCCGCCGCAGGGAGCGCAACCCACTTAGGCGACCCGTGGCGAGCGCATCTCTGGTATTTGTGCTCGCAGGCGCAGTCTCGCTGATCGCTTTATCGAAGTACCAGGACAGGAGTAATCCGGAGTTCAGGGCAAAGCTCGAACAGCAGGAGGAGGAAGCGAAGGCTTTTCTGCAAGCGGAGTTTCAGCCGCAGCAGATCGGCAGGTCGGTAGCCATCACCCCGCCCGCGGCGACCAACCCGGTTGAAACCAATTCCGGGGCTTTGAAGATATTTCTCGCCAACTGCGCGAACTGTCACGGCGTGAATGCGACGGGAGGCCCGCTCGGCCCGCCGCTCCTTAATCTTGCGCGGCGGCGCAACCTGAGCTTCGACTATCTTACAAACTGGATCGCTGGTCACGCTCGTGAGCCGATGGCGGATTCGATGCCGAGGTACAATCAGCTTGCAGAAGAAGAGCGAAGAGAATTAGCAGAATGGTTGTTGAAACTGGACAAGCCCGTGCAGCGGAGTACCGCCGCGCTCCCGGCTGCGGGGAATGCCCAGCCGCCCGCCGCATACAACACAAGCTGCGCCGTCTGTCACGGGGATAGGGGCGAAGGCAATATCGGGCCCTCGCTCATCGGCGTGATGAAAAAGCCAAAGCGCAGAAAAGAAGATCTGTTGAATATTCTCGACAACTCCCGAGCCTATGGGCTGAAAGACCCGATGCCGAAATCGTTCCCCGCAATCTCCGAAGAGGACAAGCGCGCCATCGTCAAATGGCTTGCCGGATTGAACGCGACCCCTGGCGCTCGTCAGTAAGCCGGAGACATCGGTCTGGTTCAGTCAGAGAGTAAACATGTATTTTTGTAATATGATTAAACAGAGAGATGGGAGCCACTGGTTGAGCCACGGCGCTCGCATCCAATGCTCAGTCAACTTCGCAACGGGCAAAAAAAGGCGGTACGCTAACCTTAAGCGGGGCAGCCGCTCTCGTCAAAGGGATACCACTTCCCGTTGCTGAAGACGCCGTAGCCGCTCCTGCCAGCCGGCGGAGCAGGCAAGACAAGCGGATTGCGGTGCTGGCTACCCTGCGGGATAATTATTCAATGATGAGGACCTATTCCCCCCAAGACCTCGGCCCGCTGCCGAAGCGAGACCCTTACAAGGCCAACGAAGAACGTAGCATCGACGCCTTTCGCGCCGCCCTGCCGAAGGAGAAGTTCCAGTATCGGGACGATAGGCAGAATGACGAGGGCGTGGATGGCTCCGTCGAATTGCTGACCAAGTCCAGCAGTCTGAATTTGCGCGCGCAGGTTCAGTTGAAGAGCAAGGTAAGCGGGAAGGCCAACGCCGACGGGTCAATCTCCGTGAGTGTGAACGTCTCTAACCTGAACTACCTGCTTAATGGCCCATCCCCGATATACGTGCTTTACGTAGTCGAGACCGGCGAACTGCGGGTCGCATGGGCGCGGGATGAACGAGAAAGATTGAACCGCATAGACCCTGACTGGATAAGCCAGGAAAAGGTGACCATCAGATTTGTCGCCCCCCTCACGCCGCAAGCGGTCGATCAAATCTACGAACGCATCCTGCGCGAGGGCTGTATGCACCGCGAAGTACATGAAAGGCTCGCGCGTGCGACCCTTGGGGAGCCGGTGCACATCAGCATCGACCCAGAGACCCTGGCGGTTAGCGACCCTTCCGAAGTGTATGACAGGCTGTCGACGAGCGGCCTCAGCATCGTGTCGGCGGGCTACGGTTCTTTCGTACTTGAGCAGGTCGAGTTGCTCGGCCCTGAAGCCGCCCGAGCACCGCGAATTCAACTCGTGAAGGCTTACGCCCTGTCCGCGCAGGGCAGGTATCTGGGAGCGCTTGCCCTCCTCCAGGAAGTCAGGCTTCGCGAAGGCGACCTCCCGAACGACGACCAGCGTTTTGCAACGTACCTGCGGGATTTTTGCGAATACGCGTCCGGCGCGATTAACCTCACCGAGTATGGGGAGCGCCGGCAGCGCTGGGAGGACGAAGCGGAGAGCGGCTATGCCCTGGCGCACCGTTCGCTTGAGCTTTACCAGCGGGCGCTCGCCGAGCTTGATCCTATTGTCAGAAAGCAACTGCTCTCCGATTTACGCCGCGTCATGGACGAGATGCTGAGGCATGATGAAATTCCTGCGGCCTTAAAACTGGAGGCCCGCATCGAACTGCTGTATATAGAAGGGAGCCAGCTATCCATCCGCTCGTTGCAGGAGATGTTCCTGGGGCGGGGGCCGGAAGATAGCGGGCGACGAGAAATACGGGGCGCCTTGCAGTCTCTCGAAGACCTCTGGCCGCGCTGGGAGGAGGAGGCCTTGGCTCTTACCCGGCAGGCCGTTGCGTCGGGGCACCCGTTCGTCATCGCGTCGGCGCTCAGCACACATGCCTCTATAATCACCGAGCGCCTTGAGTGTATTGAACGCGCGAACATCCTTCTTGGGGGGACGTTCAGCATACCGGCGCAGTCGATTGAACTGGCAATAAAGAAGGCTGTCCGGGCGCTGAACATCTATCTGCGGGCAGGCGCGCTCGATGGCGAACTGCGCTGCAAGCTGCTGATCGCCGACCTCCTCGTCCTGGCGCGGCGAGACGACGAGGCGCGGGAGATCGCCCGAGAGGTGCTTCCGAAGGTGGAAGCCTTCGGCTATGCCGACCTGAAGACAAAGGCGGAGGAGTATGTAGCCGGGCATACCCTGCTGACCAGATGCGAGGAAATGAAGTCGCAACTGGAGCCGGAGCCAGACCCCGACGTAGGTCTCGCAGGGTGGACTGACGACGAAGTGCGGCAGTTTGCAAGCCATTCACCCGACCTAGCCCGGCGCGGTGATGACTGGCTTCCCGCTATCGAACGTGAATACCGCAGCCAGCGTGATGCGGCGCGGGAGCGGATCAACTGGTGCCGACACATCACGCTCGTTGCGGAGCGGGACAGTTACGCGAAGGATCCCGATCGTAAGTGCGTCTGCGACCGGTTCAATTACACATCGGCGATTGCGCATCGCGATTGGCAGCTTGTCATCTCGGCGTTCAAGCGGGGTTACTGCGCCGGTTGCCCCGACCGTGATCCCAAACTGTCATAGCCGGCAAAATCAATTCAGTGCCCTCGGGCAGTCAAGGCCGCCGAGCGCGGAATCGGAAGGCGCCTCTCGCTAAGTCCACGGAGACCTGAGTAAAGCCAGCGGCTTCGAGCCTGACGCCGAATCTGCTCGGGTCGACGACCACCATCGTGTCGAACAGGTGAATCAGTTGGAAGGCTCGGCTCCATGTGCTGTCAGTCCCCGCGAACATCGCCCCCGCCCTGAGTACGCGGAACACTTCCGCGAGGAGTCGGCCCTGCAAAGCCACGGAAGGGACGTGATGGAGCATGGTGAAGCAGACGGCTCCCGAAAATGAGCCATCCTCGAAAGGCATGGCCGTGGCGTCGCCCTTTACGACCTGAACGTTGGTGTTGCGAAGACGGTCTTCCAGTGAGGCGGCCAGAGACTCATCGACCTCGATGGCGGTGACACGGGCGTATCGCTGCCGCAGGACGTCGGTGGCCAGACCCGGTCCGGGCCCCACCTCAAGCAGGTCTTCACCCAGGTCGATGTTTTTAAGAGCCCACGGGATCAACCCCTCTGAGAGCGCCTTCCTCCAGAAGGCCGAGCGGCAAAACCAGCGGTGAAATTGATTCATTCGATTTTCCCTCTTTCGAGCCTCGACATTTAATCTTCAAGAGGGTTCATTCTACCTGGGGAGGGCAAGCAATCACTTGAACAAACTGGCTACTCCGGAAGATTTCTGATGGCGTGATGCCGAACATCCGCCTGAAGGTGCGGGTCAGGTGGGCGGAATCGGCAAAGCCGGCTGCGTGAGCGGCGTCGGTCAGAGATGCTGCTCGGGACAACTGACTTATGGCCTTCAGAAGTCTGAGCCACAACAAGTACCTCCTGACCGGCAAGCCCGTCTGTTCCCGAAAGAGGTGGGCGAACCTGCCCGCCGAGAGCCCGACGCGGGCGGCGAGTTCCCCGGCCGGGATGCGAGGCTCTGGAAGGGCGTCGAGAATTTGGCAAGCGTTCGCGACACGCGAATCCAACGGGCGGTCCGCTTGAGTGAATCCGGTTAAGGCGTGGACAAGGCGGTCCGTTAATTCAGTCGCCTCCCGGCAGGAGACTCCTTGCGACCAAAGGCCGCGAAGTTGCGGGACGAAGTCGGCAGCCGCGGGCAAGGCGAGCAGCCGGTGGGCCTTCTCTTTCAAGCCAGTCGACAATCGCCTTCCAATCTCACTTTCAGGATCGAGGTAGAGGCTGGCCACTGGCGCGCTGAGGCTGTCGAGTTGATGGGGCTGGTCGCCGTCAATCAGAACCACCGGGTATTCACTCCAACTCTCAGCATCGCTGCGCAAGCGGAACGCTCGATCAAGACCAACGGAAAGTTGTACCGCGTGGTGCTGGTGGGAGGTGGTGTCGACCGACGTACAGAGAAACAGGGCGCGGCCATGCCACAAGTAGAGCCTTCCCTGCTGGCTGCCACAATCAGGGGCTGGCGATTTTGGATTTCGAAGCCGGTTATGACCAAGCATCGGACGGTACAGTAATACCCTTTCACGGGGGCCGCAAGACGACGTGTAGCAACTCCCCAACAACCGCTCGCATGATTTGAGAAACAACGACGATCTACTTGGGGCAGACCATCTTTATGTTGACTCACAATTCGTGAACCACCCAGTTTGCAGACTTGGAGAGACTCGTCGCCGATACACAAGCCGCCCATCCTCTCAGTCATGCGCACAAACTACTCGGCTTCACTCTGAAGTAGAGGCATCTCTCTGCCCGGATGTTGAACTGTTACTCTGTTCGCCAGCGAGTTCCGTCTGGGGCTGGCGGGCGAGCCACTCGACGAAATCCGCGTCGCTGCTCAGCGTGCTGATGATGCACTGTTCGAGGACCTCGCCGATGGGCGGCTCGTGATCCGTGTGTTCCTTGACGTAAAGCGGGTAACCGCGAACCATCTCCAACGCCCGGACATCGATCCTGGTTTGCGGAAGCGTCTCTCGCCTTATGTGGTTGAACTTGAGCATTGGGCCTGAGCCGTCAGCGTTCATTTTGTCTTTAGCCTTATTGTTAGCCTTGCTGTTCTCTTTCATATTCCCCTTGCCTTTCTGAATGTTGATTGGTCGATATGAATCACTCGCGATGACAATTGGCCTCTATGCTGATCCTGATCCATCTTCACGACCAGCACCAAGACTTCTAATAGCCTGCTCAAGCAGGTCGGCGGCTCGGTCGCGCTCTGCATTCCAGGTTCGGCGTTCATTGTCGAGACGTTGCATGATCTGTTCGGGTGAAAGCCCCTCATCACGCAGCAAGCCTTCGACGACGTATTTCCAGATCAAGTGGCGCGCCGCATAGCCTGCCGCAACGGATTCCAGGACCATCCCATACTGCTCGCGCAGGTGGAACGCGACCCGAAGCAATATGTCATTTTGTAGGGACGCCTTCTGAACCAACTGCTGAATCACCTGCGCGAGCTGGACAATGTCGTCGTTGCTCTGCCCCGGTTGCCCTGCTCCTGTGACGGCTACTTCACAGCCTTTATCACTTCGCCTCATACGCGCGTTGATGCCTTCGTCAAGCAGATCACGCAATTCCTCGGCGGGTTTTCGCCCACTCGCCTCGCACAGCGCCATCACTGCACCATAATTCTCTTCGTAGGCGTTAAAAGAAAACGGTTGAGCTGCCAGCGCGCGCTTGTTCATTTCTTTCATCGGTTCTCCCCTTCTTAACGAGTGCGGCCTGTCGAGCGGGCGGGGCTGTCATACATATGCGACTGCTCGGTGGCGCGCCCGTGGTCAAATCGGCTCGCCTGATCATGCGCGAAACGATTACCGGTTGTGTCGTGTGAAGGTATCGCATGGACGACTTCGCCACGCGCGAGGCCCAGGTAATGCGCCCGCTCTCGTGGGTCCGCCTGGCGCTCGGCATAGATTTCCAGGTTGATCCTCTCCTTCGCCGTGAATGCCGGCATCAGATGAGTCTTATCAATCGTCTGTTCGCGCAACTCTAGGCGGAGCCCGCCGGCGACCTCACGAGCCGCCTCCAGATAAGCTCGACTCTTTTCATAGTCGGTCACCAGCCGAGCTTGCGCGGTTGCCGACGCCGCTTCGATTGCATGACGAGCCTCACGAGCAGCGGGCTTCTCCAGCAACGGCCTGAGCGCCCGCTCGACCACCGAGTGCGGCCTCGTGTCTTTCAAGCGGTGGACGTTCAGGTGACCATCCTTGCTTTCGATGGCGAGGGGCTGCGCGTCGCTTCGCTCGTTGAAGTTAGCGAGGCGGTCGGCGCTCTCTCGGTACGCCACTTCCGCGATAATCTCGCGAGCCATCGCGCGGCTCAGCCGCTCTTCCGGTTTGATGTGCTCGGCTGAACGATCGCGTTCGTTCAAATGTTTTTCAATTTCGTCGAGTTGCCTGAGCAGCCCAGCATCGCGCGTCGCCTCGGCGTTTGCTTCAATGCGCCGGATTTCGTCACGCGTGAACTCAGGCGGCGGCATAACACGGCCCCTCAGGGAGCGGTCAGCCGTTTCGCTCTCATGAGCGCGAATCAGAACCTCGACAAGTTTGCGGGCATCCTCTGTTTCTTTATGAAGCTCATTTCGCCGTTCATCAATCTTTTTAACGAGTTCATCTCTGACCATCACAAGCCGCTCGGCCTCTTTGCCTGCCGCTTTGCGCGCGCGCGGGTCGAGATGGTAGTGATACCTGCCGATCACGCGCGCCTGGTCAGTTTGCCATTCAATCTGGCGATCAAGGTCGGTGAGCGACCACCTTTCACTGTTGATCTCCCACCGCTGGAGATGGCGCATCTGGTCAAGGCCCGCAACTCGTTCCTGCCTGGCCTCAAGCTCGGTGCGCGCGGTGAAAAGCTGTGCGCCGAGGCGGGCGGCTTGGTTGTCATTGCGGGTCGGCTGACCATTCTCAATTGCGAGAGCGACGCGAATCTGCTCCAAGGTTTCTACGCGGTCGCCGAGACCATAACTGATGGCTTGCTCTTGGAGTTCGATGAGCGTGTCGCGCGCGATGATGGGAACAGGCATCTCCTGGCCGCCCACCGCATACCTCTGTCGAACACCGCTGGCGCGCGCCTGCGCCTGCGTATGTTCAAGGTTAGCCCTGCTCCGTTCCTTCCCCAATCTCTCTAAAAGATTGCTTCTGAACTTACGCAACTCTTTGATCGTCGTGCCATGGTGGTTGACATCGCTCTCTGCCACCTGTTGGCGGACCTTTTGCCGCTCGACCGCAGTGCGCACATTTTGTTCAGCGGCGGCGCGGGAGCCGCGGGCATCGGCGCGGCGTCTTACGTCAGATTCGGATATCTGCCGCTCGCCGTCGATGCTCTCGTCGCGCGCACGAAAGCGAAAGGTCTCGCCGTGCTTGAGCGCCCTTTCGTAAGCAAGAGCCGAATAAACCCGGCGCAAGCTCTTCTCAATCGCTTCGCCTAGCAAGACCCGATCTTGGCGCACCTGTGATCCATTGGTATCTTTCTCCGGCGTTCCCCACGATGCCTCGACATCGCGCGCTCTGGCTTCATTACGCAGCCACTCACCCACGCCTCTTGCCGCTCCTGCTTCGCGCACAGGTTGAAGTTTTCGCTCCACCGGCTCTCTTGCATGCTCAATGTGACGATCCAGCGCCGCGACGAAGTGATTGCCGATACGCCCTTCGACTGGCCGCGTGCTGCCGTCAGCTTGGACTTCACGGTAAGGTAGAAGCCGTTTGGGAATTTTCCCTATGCGCCGAGACTTATCCGTTTCGAGGTCTTTGATCTCTTTGCTGATGACGATGTGAATATGTGGGTGGTCGGTGTTGAGATGGATGCCGGCGACCCAACGCAGATCATTGGCGCGCATCTCTTTGCTCATCTCTCGCATCGCTTCGCGGGCTACTTCGCGGAGTTGTTCTTTGCGCTCATCATCTGTCGACCCCAGTCGCTCGTAATCTTCATTGCGGAAGCTTACGGCAATGTGGATGAGATCATCTTTATCGGGTGTGCCCGTGCCGTTGCTTAACAGGCGGTCAGCACCGCGATAGGTCAACACATCTTCTCTGTCGGAGAAGAGTGGGCGCAGTCCTGCGCCCTCACGCTCTGGGTTGCGGTCGCGCTCGGAGATGTAGCGAGTGGCGCGCGAAGCGCCGCGACCGCCGGTAGATTTGATGGCAACGACTGCGCGCATCTTGAGACTACTTCTTCTTGCCGAGATCAATTGGCTGCTGCTCGGTCATCCCCAGCACGTTCATCTCCCTGTATTGCGGGACCGAAGGCAGCTTCTTCACCTCATCGAGTGACAATGGGGCACCTTTCCATCGCCTGAGTCCATCGGGGGTGAGAAGAAGGAAATGCGTTGCTCCTTCTTCGCGGCGCGGCCCCGTCGGGATGATCCAAATCGTGCAGGACTTTGCATCTACCGGGTAGTAGATGTAAGTGTAATTGGCGACCGAAAGGCTGCGGCCATCAACGCCGAAATCCGAGGCTTTGCTGTGCTTCCATACGCGCGTCTCAAGCTCGTGGAAGTTGGATGGGAAACTGCCCGTTTGCTGGTAATAGCTGCGAAGTGCTTTGACAAGGCTGTCCGCCGCCAGCCGTGGTATCTCTTTCTGAGAACGCCAGGCCGCCGCCATCGTGACACAGGCGTAGGTCACGATGAGCGCGCCCAGACTGAGGCCGACCATCACCACCGAGATTCGCAACTTCGATTTACCTGCTCCTTCGCTCATCACTTCACCAGAATTTCATGCGGGCCGCGATGATCCCTATTCGCCTTGACGGGGTTGATTGAGACTGGCTTCCCAGTCCGTTTCGATAAAACCATTTCGCGCCACTCTCCCGATGATGGAGCGGGCGTCTATGTTCATTGCTGCTGGGTAACCATCGGTCAGAGCGTGAGCGCTATCAATCGCTGTACTTACGGGTGCGCTTGATACATTCAGTTGATTTGTGTCGCTCTCGCCGACATCAGTCTCTCTTAGGTGCGGCTGTTGGCGAGTAGTTTCTTGAGCCTGCCGCTTTATGTACGCCGATTCCGCATCCTTCAATGAAACGGCGTGGGCCACTTCGCGTGGCAGTGGGTGAGCTACAGGCCCGCCTTTGCTGAAGGGCGGGAAGCCAAAGATCACCGGCGGCGCAGTCCCAGTGATCGCCACCGCCTGGCTGTGCTCGACCATCTGCCTCAATTCGGCAGCGTCGAGAAGATCGCGACCCGTTTCAGAATCGCGCTCGTTGTCGAACTTCGAGCCGGGCGCGTCAACGCTGGTGTGCTGCAAGACCGTTGTGCGCCCGATCCGGCGCGCCGCATACTGCGCTGTCTCGCTATCGAGGCCCGGTAGAAAGACCATCGTGCCGACCGAGCCGAGAATGGCGTTCGCGCCATCGTGCCCGTGTTGTTTGTAGAGCTGCCCGATGTTTTGATAGCCAAGCACGATCCCGCAGCGGCGGCCACGGCCCACGCCGAGCTGCTCGCTCAGGTGGTGAATCGGGATGTTGCCTGCTTCGTCCAAGGCCATCAGCACCGGCGCGGCGTGCGGGTCGCCGCTCGTCTTTCTCACAACACTCGCCACCAGGCCGAATAAAATAGAGAGCACGATGCGGTAGCGCGTCGCGTCACCCTCAGGAACGATGACGTAGATAGCAGTGCCCGGCTCTCTCAGATGATTCAGATCAATCTCACGAACGCCGCGCCGACGCTCCTCTGCCGAAGCGGATTGCATCACCGCCATCGCGTGCGGCGTGCGCAGCGGGGCCAGCTTAGTGCCCAACCCCACGAACACACCGCCTTGCGTCTTCTCGCGATCTGCCTTCTTGAAGATGCCCCACTGGATGCGCGCCTCTTCGTCGGGCGATTGAGTCATCTCCGCATCGAGCCGCTTGAGTTCCCGTGTGGCGAGAAACTCGGCCAGCATCGCTGGAGTCGGAAAATCGGCAATCTGTGGCATGTGAAGCAGCACGCCGGTGGCCAGGGCGGTCTCAGCCTGCGGCCAGAACGGGTCGCCGTTGTAAACCTTGTTGGCGTCGAAGCCGACGATGATAGATGCGACTTCGTGCGCCAGCTCCGCATCCCCTTTACACGCCGGGACGAAGTTCCACCGGTCGGAGAGCCAGGGCTGCGCGAGGTCGAGCCGGTAGACGGTGCGAAAGTGCCGGGCCGTGTGCTTGAACAACTCACCTTTGGGGTCGAGGAAGATGGCCGAGCCGGTGCGCGACCAGTCCCGCGCCATCGTCATGATGAAGCTCGATGACTTGCCGGAATTGGGCGGGCCGAAGAGGGCCGTGTGGCAGATGACCCGCTCGAACGGGAGCGCCAGGTCATATTTTCGGGTCAGCCGTCCGAGCCTGAGCGCGCCGTTCGGCAGCGGTTGATTCGTTAGATGCGCAAGACCCATACTGCGCAGCGTGGGCACGTCAGCCCACCGCGCCGAGCCGTGCGTCAGTCGCTGTGAGATGCGATAGTAAGGCAGTATAAGCGATAACGCTTCCGACAGGCTGATGAGTACAGCAATGACCATTCCGAAGATGAAATAGATTCGCGTCTCGAATGTCGCCTGGAGAACATTTGCGATCACCCAGATGATGAAGGCGGTAATCACACCACACGCCAGCATGATAAGTCCTTCACCGGCATCGCGCAGCAAGCGGAAGCCCGCCTGGTAAGCATCGAGGTGCAGGGCATTGGCGGGGCGCGGCAGCCTGTACTTGGCGTCAATCCGTTTGAAGAAGTGATCTAATGACACGAATCTGATCTCAATCGAGAAAGTTGAGGAATCATTTGAGCGAGCGAAGAGGCTCAAGCGACCAGCCTGCCGAGATAACTTCGGAGGCAGGCGCGAAAGCCGGAGGTAAATTCACATCCCGGATGCGGGTCGCCATAAACAGGCTGGCCCCGCCATCCTTGGCGTTGTCATCAGGCACACGCACCAGGAGCGCCGGACCATCCCTCGGTTCGCGCCCCAGTGCCAGAACTTCGATAGCTAGGGGCACGGGCCGGTAACGCACAAACAGGTTGCTGTGAGCCGAAGCCATCGCGCCTTCACCTTGAGTCAGTGCCAGGCCCGGAGGCAGCAGGTTTTGCGATACTACTCCAGCGAGAAGATCATTGACGGTGCGGGGAGTGCGCCCTTTGATCTGTTCAGTGGCCGCGTAGAGGCTTGTCGCAATCGCTACTGCTTGCGCCTCGCCGGCGCGATTAGCTGTGCGCGCCACCTCCCCGTCCATCGCCGTGACGACGACTCTGCGGCGCACCTCTTTGTCCTTTGACTCTTTCTCCTCCGCGCTCCTGCTCCCCTCCATCGTGACACGCGGATCAATGGCGCGAGTGCGCTTGCCGAGAAAGTGATTGGCGATGGCTGAGGAGGCGACCACCAGTATCGCGGTAGCGCAAACGACGGTCAGTGGTGAAATCCTAGCAATGATGCTTCTCATGCGACGGCCTCCAGAACTTTCCCCTCCTGTGCGCAAGCCCATTCGATCCATTCATCAATTTCACGGTCGGACGCGTGTGCCGCAAATTCCAAGCGGGCTATGCCTTGACGAAGGTTCATCAGCTCTTTCTGCCGCTTGCCGAGAAAGCACAGATACTCGTCAATGACTTCGGCCTTGAGGGTTTGAACATTGTCGCGCACCAGTGCTTCCAGCAGGTCAATCGATTCGCGCAGGCCCGGCTTATCTCTCACCGCCGGCATATCGCGGCGGATGCAGTTGATCAATTTTGTGACGCCGAGCAGCAGATCGGGCCTGGCTTCTGGCACACGGGAGCGAAGGATTCTCACCTCTTCGCGCGGGGTCGGTGGCTCAAGCCAACTGTAGAGACAGCGCGACCGCAGCGGCGCTGAAAGATCATGGCGGATGTCGTTAGACAGCAGAATCACGATAGGCCAGTGCTTCGGGTCGCGCACGCCGATGTCGCCGAAGCGTGGAACGTGCGCCCAGCCGCGCCCTAAGAGTTGAAGCAGCATATCTTCGATCTTCTCTTTGAGCTTGTCGGCCTCGTCAACGATGAGAACTGGCACGGCATCAAATTGAGAAGCGTAGTCGAACGCGCCGAGCGCTTCACCGAGGAGGAGATACTCGCGGGAGAATTGCCGGGTTTGCGCTTCTTTGAGACTACAGCCTGCCGCAATCTCCTGCCGCACCATCTGCGTTTGCGCCTCGCGGTCCCAACTGTAGAGCACATCCGCGAGAGTAAGTTCTTCCATCCCCTGTAAGTAGAAGGTCGAGAGGTTGCACGCTCTGGCCAAGGCTTCAGCAAGGGCAGTCTTGCCACCGCCGCGAGGCCCTTCAATGAGTAGTGGCTTGCCGCTGCGCAGACTGTGCGCGAGATCGATCAGGATGCGGCGCTGGATGATGTAACCGGCTGAAGCGAGCAGTTCGGCCAGCCCATTCACGTCGCGTTCTTCAATCACCTGGCGCGGGTCAATGCTGGGGGCGTTCGGATTATTGGGCTGCATATCAGTTCCCGGCCTCGGCGATGACGGCTTCGGCGATACGCCTCATCTGCGGTGTCATTCGCGGCATCGCGGCGCGGATCTGTTCGGGTGAGCCTGAAGACAGAAGATCGGCCAACTCGCGCTCGCTGAGGCCCGTCGAAGCGCGTACATCGTTCGAATCGGAACGCTCGGCCAACTCTTTCGCGCTCAACTCCGAAAGCGCGTCTACGCCGCGAATCTCCTGCGGCAGATCAGTGACCATCACGTAGCCTTGGGTGCCGGCAGCGACTTCAACGAAGCCGCGCTGCTGTTGGTTGGTGCGCTCGCTGATTAGGCCGCTCAACTCGGAGGAGACAGGGTTGACGACGCGGTAGCCGTAAGCATCACTGACGACGACCGAGTTGTTGCCCAGGCCGCTGAGCATGAGGCTGGCGACGTTCACGGCGGAGGTCCCGATCCGGCTGAAGGTGCGTGACCAGGCGCTCGTGAGTGAGCGGCGGCGACCGCGCAGTCCTGATCCGCCGTCACTACCAAGCACGTCACCGGTAAGCTTCACGAATCGTCCCGACTCAGGGTCAATGAAGCCGACGATGGCGAGGTAGGCGCGATCATATTCGCTGCCGCGATTTACTCCTACGATCACCGTCCCTTTCCGCATCGCCCAGCCTTGCCCGCGCACGTCGCGCATCAACTCCAGGCGGACGAGAGAGCCGGATCGCAGGGTGTAGAGGGTGCCCAGCGTTCGCACCGGCAGCATTGAGCCGAATGCAGGTAAGATCACACTGGATTCAGTGCGAGGGGAAGGTTCAGACCCTGACGGTTCACTCTGATGCGGCACAGTCCGCGGTGTCATTGAATTCTTCTGTGCCGCAGGTGACGCCACTTGCACAGCACAGCGGATCGAATGTTCAGGGTTACGTCGTGAGGTTGTGGCGGTTGTCTGGTTATTGGTATGCGTCGCGTCAATAGGTTCCGTCCCTGAAGTAATAGAAGTGCCGGTGTTCTTCGCTGTCGGTACGTCTGTTGTCGTGCTTGTCGCTCCCGTGACTGAAGGACTGACCGTCCCGCCCAGACTTTCAATCGGAACCGTGACGGGCGTGTTGGGTGAAACGCGACCAGAGCCGCTCGGCGCATTAGGAGTTGGAGATGCGGGTGAACTGGTTTCCGGCGTCGCGCTACGCACTTCGGCGATGGCCTGGGAAGTCACATCGTCGGGGCTATGTTGCGCTTCCTTCGTCTTCAACTCCTGAGTTCGAGTGTCACGCACGCGCAGGTTGAGCGGCGTGCGGTTGCTGCCGAACATGAAATACAGCACGAAGGCAATGCTTCCGATCAAAAGCAAAATCAGAAGTGTTCCGATGATGAGCTTGCGCCGCCTGCGACTCTGTCCTTGAGGTGTTGCTTCTATCGCCGGCGCGTCCAACCCTTCCGCGTCGAACACGATATATTCGTTGCCAATGGAGTGAGCTTCTGAAGCGGCAGGTTCGCTATGCTCGACGCCGACGCCGCTCCCCAATGCTTGGTCTCCACGATGGCCGTTGCCACTTCCACTTCTATTGCTTTTCATACCAGTCTCCTGATGGGCGAACTTGCCGTTGGAACTACTTCCTGGAAGATGTCAGCTCTGCCGCTGAAGGCTCATCCGCCGCGTTGATTTGCGCAACGGCGATGCGAAGACGCTGGCTTGCTCCGAGTATCGGCGTCTCATACACCAGCGCGTAGTAACAGGTCGCGCCCGCAGGGATAGCGCCGTCAACAGCGGTCGTCTCCACGTCGAGCTTCTTGATCTGCTCAATCTGGAGCGGAATGCCTTTCTTATCCAGTGTCTGGACGTAGATGTCGGGCGCGCCCGGCACTACGCGGATCGCCGTGCCCTCGATATTGCGGACGGCGATCACGACCACCCGCGAATGGTTATCCACATCGCGCACCGGCGAAAGCGACACAGCCAGGCCGTGAACAGGGTTATTCCATTTCTTGAAACGGCTCGGCGACTTGACTGCTTCAGCCAAGGCGTTGCGGGCAGCGAGATCAGGGTCGCCGGCGTCGCTCTTGTTACGCTTTAATGGCGATTGTGTTGTATCGATCTCGGCGACCGACGGTTGAGACTTGGTCGTCCGGGGGCGCGAACCGGAGGCAGATGCGGAGAGGGATGCATCCTCTGGAAGCGCCCCGGACGACGGCGCCACGCGCACCGATGCCGTCTTCGGCTTGTCCTGCTCAGTGCCATCAAGATTGACGGCGAGACCGGCAGCGCGGCGCGCGCTAACCACTTCGTTGCGGTCATAGCCGACCACGCAACGGTGAGCCTGTTGTGAGAGATACTGCACCGGGTAGATCAGGAAGGTGACGACCATTCCCGATTGCATCTGCACGATGATCGAGGTGGCGGGGCCGCGCCCCGCGTTAGCCTGTATAGTTGGGGAAGCGAAACCACTGCCGGCGCGCATGACCAGGAAATGATCCGTCGCCTTGGTGGGCGAATCGTCAATTGTCACCAGGTCGCTGTTGCCGGGATGAATGGCGAAAAACCTATCGGCCACTGGAAACTCGACCATCGTCACACCATTGGGCGAAAGACCCAGGCGGATGATCGGATTCATATTGCCTTTGACCGAGACGTTCGCCTCACCCGACAGGTAATCGGCGGCAGGTTGCTGAACAAGAGCGACCGGTGGCACAGGGGCAATGGTTTGGACGGGCGTGCGGCTTTCCTGACGATTCTCCTGACGCGCCGGCGCTCTCCTTTTCCGTTGCGCAGCTTCCACCGGAGGTGTCAAACTGACGGCTAACACAAGCAGCGTGATGAAAAATGTTTTGATCGTCTGCGACATAACTCTTCTCCGTGTTAATCAGCTTATTGCCGGGGTGTCTGTGAAGTCTGGCCCGTGTCCGATCCCAGTTCCTTGTAGTCAAAGGCAGCGACGAGAAAGCCGGAGCGCAGGTTGCGGTCGGCGCGGCGCTGCGGGTCAGCTACGAGCTTCATCGTCAGGTTTAATTGGCGCACCTCGTGCTGGGTCGCGCCGACAACTACCTTGGTAATCTCTTGCTTACCAATCACCCTCACTGTGTATGGGTCCGCCGCGTCAATCGTGATGTCTTGCGGTGTCCAAACGGCCTGCCAGCTTTCGGCGCGTTGCTTCTCAAGGATGCCTTCCTGTTTAAGGTAGCGCGCGAACTTCAAAGCGCTGTCGGGCACCATCATCCTGAGGGCGCGCTCAATGTCGCGCGGGCGAGTAGCCGGGTCTACCTGATAGAGAGCGCGGACGAATTCGCCGGTGAGATACTGCTTGTCGGCGCCGGTCAACCGGTCAGGGCCTAACTGCACTGCCTCGGTCTCGCCATAGTCCCGGTCGTTGATCTCAAGCACCCGGCCAGACGAGCGATCCACGACGATGCGGTCGGGGCGACGGACGTATTGATAGAAGTTCAAGCCGATGCTCACGAGAATCAACAGGACAAGCAACATCCCGGTTGAAGCGAGGCCGAGGATGGTGCGAACGTCTGATGGATCGCGGTGCAGGACTTGAACGGCTGACATTGGATTAGTTGCTTCTCTATCTTCAGGCTGTGAAGTTTGGGATTCTTCCACTTCACGCAAATCTGCCAGAGGCTCAACGGTGTTTACGTGGCTGCTCATGGTCATCCTTTCCAAAGCGGCTCGGTCGAACCGTTCAGTTAATCGTTTCTTTCTCACCATCAACTTCTTTGCAGGAGGTTTCTTCAGTGATTGCGACAGGCCCAGTGACTTCGACGAGCATCAGCCGGGTACGGCCAGCTTCGAGGCCGAGCATCCAGCCGCAGAGACCGCGCATAAAGAAATCACCCAGCGCCTGCATCTCTTCCGGCGAGATGTCAATGATCAACTCACCGCCGGAGGTCAGCGCATGCTCGGCGACGAAAGCCTGCAAGAAATCTTTAAGCGAATAACTCATATCTGATAACTCTTTCGTCGTGGATAACATTCAACAAGACTTGTGCCACGCAAAATCGTATTGGAGTGCGAGTGGAAAGGAGGCTTGCAGGCTATTTGGCGCGGCAGGAACAGCATTCGGTTGATGATGATTGGAGGTTAAGAGGGGAGGGGTGTGACGCTGGCGTCACACATGGGGTGTGACGTTTCACACACACCTCCCTATGGGAAGACTGGTCAGTGAATGTAGGTCGAGCGGGTCTTGTGTATTACAGTTGATGCTCCAAATGGTTTCGTCGGTGAAGAAGGTTGCTCGGATTTAGTGCTAGCCGGAATGACAACATATCTGTTTAGGATCTGGAGTTGCGGAGGTACGGGAATGTCTCTTTGCGGAGGTGCATTATTTTGAGGATGCGATTCAGCGACTCGCTGCGCGCCGCTGAATCTACCGACTCCGAAGGCGATCAGGGCGAGTTCATCCTTCGTGATTTGACGATCTCCATTGAGATCGAGACCTTTGTTTAACGAATAAGCTTGGCGCTCCTTCGATGAACTATTGAGAGGGGCCACCACCGTTTCAGGCCCACCCTCTATAATGAAGCCCCGAAAAACTGCAAGATAGACATCTGCCAGGCTATTCAATTGGCCTTTGAAGGGTGTGAAGTATTTTTCAACAAATCGTAGTTGCTCAACCGGGGTCATCCGGCGAACGGCTGCCGTCGTGGTGCCCAGGCCAACAGCCGTTTGCCTGATGAATTGCAGCAGCCCGCTCGCCGTCTGTCCAGGCAAAGGATTATGGGCCGAAGCCACAAAAGAGGACTCGCACGCCATCACATTCAGCAGCCATTCGGGACGGGTTCCGAGCCTTGCCGCGACCCGTTGCAACTCCGGCAAGAATTCCGGGTAATAGGCGATCAAACGTTCAAAGTTCCGTCTTGCCTCCTTTGCTCTCGCCTCAGTCCGAGCGAACAGACTGCTCAATTGACTTGGCTGCATCATCTCCTGAGCCTGTGCCATCGAAGCCATAAACAACATAAGGGCTGTAGCGCCCATGAGTATCAATCTTCGCATTCGAATGTTCCTCCAAAATGTCGGTCTGGTCGCTTCTGCAAGGTGGATGCCGCCGATACCGGCTGAACGAGTGGCACAGCCCTTGATTAACAACGCGAGCGAAACTCATCCGCGATGACGACGCGAGATCCTCACACGAGAGGGAGTGATCGTCACTTCACTTCGGGCGGGGTAACAAACTTATAGGTCAGTTAAGGAGCAAGTGATGAAAAGGTTCATCGAATGGATAGGTGTGCGCACGGAGGCTTACAGAATCAATGATGAGGTTTATGCAAGCTCACGAGCCGCCCGTTTCGGACAGCGTGCGATTCAACTGGCGGCGATCATTCGTGCCATCGAACCGCTGCTGGTGATCGGTGCTACGGCCCTTTTAATGATCGTTGTGGCTGTGCACCCGGCACTCGCACAGACGCCCGGCGGCTCCATCTTCGGCGGCAATGACCAGTCGCTCGGCAACGGCGTGCGCGAGGCCATCAAGTGGGGGCGCAATCTGCTCTTCCTGCTCGGCGTGGTCGGCGTCGGCTGGGGCATCTTCAACCTGATGACCGAACGGGCGTGGGGGAGGCAGATCATCGGCGGCTTGCTGTGCCTCGGTTTCGGCGGCGCGGTATCGCTCATCTACAGCTTCTCGCAAGGCAACGCTGTCAATCTTGATACCGACCTCGGCAACTAGAAAGCGGTTATCCGTGAGGGGATACATGCGACCACGACCCATCAGATCGAACATCTACCTGCCGGTGGTGCGCTTCGGCGTCGCCACCAGTGATTGGAAATTTGTACTGGCAGCCACCCTTATCGGCTACGGCGTGCCGTTCTGGCTTGACCTGAGGCTCTGGAAAGTGCCGCTGGAGTTGTGGACCGGGATACTGGCGGCTGGGTTGAGCATCGCCTTCTTCAACTTTGTGCGGATCGGCAGGCGATCTTTCTGGTTGCAGCACCACTTGCGGGCGATCACGGAGAAGTCCTGCCATCGCCGCACTATCCCGGCTGACTCAGCGAGAGAGCCACGCAGATTGTGGATGATACAAGGAGGAGATTCGCAATGGATGCAATAACGATCATCAGTGGAATTATGACGGCAGCGGGCGCAGGACTCGGTCTCGGAGTTGGCGCGCGCCTCTTGCCCCTTGGACTGCGCGCACAACGCGATCTGCGAAATTGGAAACTGAGTCCCGAGGCCGCAAGTCACCGGCGCACCACAGAAGTCGAAGAACGCAGGCTGAGACTCGCGCAGCCAAACGGTCGCAAGCGTGACTCTTCAATCATCGGCATCTATGAAGAGACATTGCGACATACGGACGGCGCATACACCAGAGGCTACGAGGCCGAACTACAACCGACCATGCTCGCCCCTGATTCAGTTGTCGAAGCGCGCTATGACGAACTGGCGCGGATGCTCGCGGTTGAGAAACCAACAGGAACCGTCATCCAGTTCCGATTTTCATCCGGTCCCGACCCGGGCCGTGCCATCGCCGCTCATCTTATGGCGCGTGGTGACGAGGCGCTCACCCACCCGGAAGCCTCACTGCTTCACGCGATGAACCTGGATTTCTACAAGACGGTCGCCGAATCCAGGGTCTACCGTCACGGCAAGCTCTCGGTCTGGGTGCGCGTGCCGGTGCGCTTGGCAGGCGATGCGACTAGCAAGGGATTGAGCGCATTCATCCCTGCTGCTGGGCGTGAGATCAGGAGGCAAGGGCTATCACATCTCGCGCGGGCCATTCGTTCAAGCTACGCTGCCACCCGTGATGACGGCGTGGTACGACGCATTCTGGAGGACGAGCAGGCAGCAAGAGAACAGGCCGAGAAAGTCTTCCGTCTGGTCGAGCGTGAATCTCCTCTACCGCTGCGGCGGTTTGATCGGGATGAGCTCTGGGAGGCCATCTACCTCGGCCACCGGCAGAACGCTGGAACCGTTCCCATCCTTCCTGATGTTCCTGGCTTCGACATCCGTGATTACCTCTGTGGAGAGACGATTGATGGGGATGGCTGGTACGTTATGCATGGCTCTTATCCCGCCTGCATCGTCTCGATGTTTGTGCCACCACAGCCGACGGTGTCGGCTGACGCCTTACGCAGCCTGACGCTTCATCCCGGCCTTACCTTCCGCCACACGCTGGTTGCGGAATACATCACCCTCAATCAGCGCAAGGCCGTAGAGCGGCTCGACCGGCGCATCCGCCAGGTCCGCCGCACACATATTCGGGCTGATGGGCGACACCGCCAGACGCCGGAAGCGAGGGCGGCGCTCGCTGATCTTGAGAGCGTCAGATATCACATTACCGGTTCCAGGGAAGCGCTCATCCAAACGCGCTTCTACGCCATCATCTACGCTGATCCGGCGAGGACGCGGGCGGAGCTTCAGCAGTCACTCCGCGACCTTGATCATTACTCGGAGCAGATGGTTACCGCCATGCAGTCCATACCGGGTGTCGAAGCGGCGCGCGAAGAGCCGGCGAGTTTGCGCAGCCTTTACCATCGCGCGCTTGTCGGCGAGATGGATGCTAGACCCACCGGGCGCGAGTTCACCGAGGTTGCTCACTCGCTGGCGGCACTGGCACCAACCGAATCCGCCTGGGAAGGTGCGCGGCGACCACATACGCTCTGCTCCACGCCGACGGGCAGGCTCATTGGCTTCGACCTCTTCGACCGGGCGCGTATCATCTCGCCGCTGGTCTCGGTGCTCGGTCAGCCAGGCTCAGGCAAGTCAACGATGATGGCGCGTATGATCAATGATGTGCTCGCCAGCCTGCCCGAAGCGCGGGTGCGCGCCGTAGACTTCGGCGAATCGCTCGCGCCGCATGTCGACGTCACGCGCGGAAGACATCTGCGGTTCAGCGTCGAGGACACTCGCACCATCAACATCTGGGACTATCCCGGACTCGAACACGGCGAGATGCCGAACGAGACCGAGATCGCCCTGGTCGTCATTGATGCGATAAAACTGGCGCGGGTCAAGCCGGATGACAACATCGCCGAAGACATCCTTACGAACGTCGTGACCGAGGTGTTTAAGAATGAGGTGCCGCGCAACGGCCCTGACCGGCCTAAGCACGAGCCGACGCATTCCCACCTCCTGGCGATGCTGGAGACTTATCCCTTTCAATCCCAAGCGGTCAGGGACCGGGCGGCGACGTTGGCACTGGCGCTCGAAAAGTACCGCAACCACCCCTGGCTCGATGCGCCAACGCACCCGGACTTTGCCGTCGACTCGCCATACGATGTTTACGAACTCGATTCGCTCGACGCCTTTCCCCAGGACGTGCGCGAGACCCTGGCAAATCGCGTGGCGGCGCGAGTCATTCGTTCTATTGGCCAGATCAAGGCCGACGGAACACGCACCCCGACGCTGCTGATCTTCGATGAGGTGTGGAAGATCGTGCAGTATTACCCCGGCATCATGCGGGTGATTCAGAAAGGCGCGCGCACCGGGCGGCGCGAGAACGCGGTGACGGTACTCGCCACCCATACCTATGAAGACTTCACCGGACTGCATGACATCACCAACACGGCAGGCGTGAAGATCATCGGCAAGCAGATCGGCGACTACTCGCGACTGGTGGCGGACGCCGGGCTGTCGGAGAATGCGGCGGCAGCGATCAGCGCGATCAAGAATGTCGCCGGGCACTACGCTCAATACGTGCTGGTGATCGGCGCGGGTCAGGATCAGACAGTAGAGATGATCCAAATGGACCTCTCGCCCGCCGAGCTATGGACGTTCACCACCAATCCTTATGAGCGAAATGCGAGGGCGCGAGTCTCATCATTGAGGCCGCAGTGGCCGCTCGCGGATGTCATTGCGTGGCTGGCGGCGACCTACCCGCGCGGCTTGGCGTCCGAAGGGCTTGTCGAAATTGATGAGTCGCTATTGGCCAGCACCGCTTAAGCGAAGACACAACGGCCAGTGAGAATGATACGAAGGGAGATCAACCGAAATGAGAAGACGTCGACTACCATTCATACAGCAGGCGTTAATTGGCATCTTGCTTGGCCTGTTCATCATGCCCGCGCCGGTCGCGCAGGCCCAGTGGACGGTCTATGACCCGGCGCAATATGCGCTCCAGTGGGAGAAACGGATTGAAGAGGCCAACCGCTGGCTTCAGACCATCAGTCACTACGCACGAATCTACGAGAACGCCGTCCAACAGTTGACCACGATTAAAGGGGTGCTCACGCAAGCGGAGAAGCTGGTCTTTCATAACTCGGTCTGGCTCGCCACGATGAGCGACATTGGGCGGACGGTGCGCGGCGTGTTCCTGCTCAAGAACCAGCTCGAAGCGCTGATCAGGACGCGCATCCGCGCGATTAAAGCGATCAACGACCGCCTGCACAATGGCATCTTCGACCCCGACGCCGACCTGCGTGATCTTGAAGAGTATCTGAAGGATTCCATCGGACGAACGAGCCAGGACACGGTCGCCAACCTTGAGCGACTCGCCCGGATGGACAATCAATTGGAGCGCCTGCTTTACGATATGCAGACCGCTTCGGCAAAGAAAGCCGGGGCCGAGGCGCAGAAGAAACAGGCGCAAGCGAACCTGGATAAAGAGCTTGCCAAGCCGGAAAGCCAGCGGTGCGCTTCATGTATCTCTGACCTCAAACAGGAAATATCCAATTGCGAATTGCTGATCACCCAACTCGACGCTGACATCAGTCGCCTACAGGCTGAGATCGTCACGCGCACCAAGAAATACAACGTTGTCCTGGAGGAGCGCGTCAACTTCGGTCAGCAGGTGCAATCTTCCAACGACGCCTGGAACAGCTTCAACAAAAACAAGGATGAGTTGACGAAGCTGCTTGATGAGATTGAAGGCCGCCGCCTTCAAGACAACCCTTGAGGTGAGACAAGCTATGCGCATCATAACAATCAAAAGATGCCTTCTGGCAATTCTGCACTTTGTTGTCATCAGCCTGTGCCTGGGGTTGCCCGTCATCGCCCAGACACCTGGGCCAGCGCCAACCCCGACGCCGACGAGCGGCAGGACGCTTTCGGAAAATATCGCAGGGCTTGCACAACGCGCCGGCGAGTTGATCCCCAAGCTGCAATCGGAGGTCGAAAGCCCGCTGCTCTCCTGGTTCGAGAAGATCGCCATCGTCCTGGCGGCGCTGGTCGTGATGTTCAGCTTCGCTCGGCTCTGGCGCGAGAACAACGGCGCCGGCGCCGACGCCTTCTGGTGGTTCGGGCGATTGGCCGTCTGCCTCGCTCTTCTGGGAAGCGGGCCATTCCTGATCAACTACCTGAACAACATCGGCAACCAGATCGCACGGGGCAACGAGTTGATCGGGGACTCGGTTCTGAGCCGCTTCTATCACGGGCAGAGGGACAGCTTCAATGACAGCTACCAGAAGTTCACAGAAGGTTTGTTCACGGTCAAAGTCAACGGGCAGGATGTGCCGGTTGCGCCCGGCCCGAATGGCACCGATGTCGTTCTCGGCGTGCTTTACGACAAGGAAGCTAATCTCAAAGATGTCGAGCGCAAGCTGGACGTCTCGTCCTGGAATATGCCGACGATGTTCAGCGTGATGAGCTTCGCGCGTGGCATCATCGAATTCGGCGACCTCTTTCTGATCATGCTCGGCGGCTTCCTGCTCATCGCAGTTAGACTGGCCGCGCCTTTGATGATCGCCGTCGCCATTGATCGCAATCTAGCCAATAAGATTTCCTACCCGTTCCTCTGGGGCGTGGTCGTGCTCACGCTGGTCTGGCCGGTCGTCAGCTATCTCATTCGAGGACTCGCTTATCTCGGCGGCAACCTGGCGATGGCAGTAGGCGACCCCGACCCACTTTATGTCTGGGACCCGGCGACGATGCAGGTGATCTCAAACCCACTGGCGCAGCCCATCTACACCATCGTGATTGCGGCGGCGATCATGCTCATCACCGGTCTCTGCGTCTGGTTTTCGCCGGTCATCGCTTACAAGGTCTCGATGGGGCAGGTCTACGAATCGGTGTCTTCAACCGTGTCAGGGTGGGCGGCTGCGATTGTGGGTACCGGAGTTGAACTGGTCAGCGCGCAGGCGGCTGCTGCGCTACAAAATCAGGCCGAGAGGACGCAAGCGCAAGGAGCCTACAGCGGCGAGGTAACGCGCGCCGGCGCCGGGCTTGAAGCCGGGAATCTGGGAGTCCGGGCGAGGCAGATCGCCGCCATTGCTTCGGCGCACGGCGGTCAGGTCGCAGCCCTCGGACAGATCTATGGGGGGCGCACACAGGCAATCATGAGCGCGCAAACCGGGCAGTTATTCGGCGTCAGTTCGGCAACCGCCGCGACTGCGCTCAGCAAAGGCGATATTGAAGTACGTAACGCTCAGGCTATCGGCGACCTCAGCGTGCGGCGCGACCAAGAGAGTTCCGTAATTGAGACTAACCGTGCAGCGGACACACAGAACTGGGTTGGCGGCAAAGTCATCAAAGGGTCAGATTGGCTGGGTGGGATTGTTGAAGGGGATGGTAAGTCAACTGGCAGGACCATCATCGGCGAAGGCATAAAGGTTGGCGGCGGCGCATATGGCCTCTATCAACAGTATCGATCCATTCAAAACCGAGCCGAAGGACAGCAGAATGCACTGAACACAGCGACCGGAAGGTTCATGGAGAATCAAAGCAATGCGGCAAAGGGCCAAAGCGCCAATCAAGATGCCTACCTCGCGCAGGTGACTGAAGCGCATCAGAAATTCGCGCAGGGGCAAATTGATGCCGCTAACGCCGGCGCGTCGCAGGCGGCGGGCGGCGTCACTCGTGGCACCGCGATTACCCTCGGCGGTGTTAATCGAAGCGCGGCGTTAGAACAGCGAGCGAATCGGATTACCTTCGATGGGTCGGTCAAGGCAGCCGGTCAGGTGCGAGATGCTGCGGTTGAAGCCGCGCGGCTGCATGCGATGGCGAGCGTCATCAGCGCCGTCGGGCATAACCTTGCGCGTGAGATCGAGCACGGTTTAGCATTACGGTATTAATGCCAAGATTAAGAGAGGGTGAAATGCCTGGAGCATTAGCAATGAGCGGGACGAAAGCAGTCGCGGGGGATCGGGTTGGGGCGAATCAGATCAAGCCTGTTCTGATTGATCATCCCGACCTGCGATTGATCAAGCTCGGCTACCTAGTGCCGCTGGCTCTGGTGGCCGCAGGTGTGGTGATCCTTCTGCTGTCAGTCAGCGACGCCGCTAAAATCGGCATCGGGTATGCGCTCATCATGGCTCTGGGAAGTATGCTGACCTTCCTCCTCTCTTCCCACGCGAGACTGCGCAAAGCGAGCTACACGGTAACCGCCGACTATATCGAAGCCCAGACTGGCACCTTCGAGAAGACCTCTCGCCGCATCCCGCTCAGCTACATCCGTGATGTCACGCACCGGCAGCATTTCTTTCAGACTCTGTTCGATGTTTCCGACATCAAGGTCACGGCGACGAACGGCGATTCGGTGGTGTTTGAAAATGTCAGCAACGGCTTACATAAACGAGAGATCATCTGGGAGCTGGTGATCGCCAGATCGCCCGGCGCTTCGCGGTAAAGAAATTAACAGTCAAAGAGATCGAGATGCTGGACTACCCGTATGTCCGCGCAAGCGACGTGTGCCCATTATGCTGGAGCCATAAAGACTATGGCCTGATCGCCTGCTGGCCTTGTTATCACGCACGTGGTTTACGCTATGGCAACAACGAAATTGAAGAATTGTTGAAGCAAGCCGAATCGAGATTATGCGAAGAAGTCAGCCATCGCGCTGAAGGAGGTCAACCAAAGCGGTTATAGCTCAAGTTCGATCCGCATCATCAAGTTTCCCCTTCTGCTTCATTCTGCTCGCCAGCCCATCGAGCGCAACCCTGGACTTCGTCTGAGGGTGCTCCACTTCGTTTCGCCCCTGCGGGTGCGCTCTTTCGGGCACCCAGGCGGCGCTTGTTGCCGCTAAGGGGAAAACGATTGAAAGGCAGGATCCATAAGACCCTGCAATCAACAAAGGGCAATATGATTCAAATCATCAGGCGAAATCAAAGAACCCTAATCTCTAGCGGCTTTGCTCGCGTCAATCGACGACGACCTTGCGCCGTTTGTGGCAAACCGGATTGGTGTGTTTACACCAGAGATGAACAGGTCTCCATTTGTATGCGGGTCAGCGCGGGTGCCGTCAGGATGAATAGGCAGGGCGGATTCATTCACCTTCATTCCGATTGTTCACCGGTTACGGGACTGGACGCGCAACAGCCAGCCGACGACATCAAGCCTTCAATCCATCTCGCCCGGCTTGAGGTGCGAGATGCCGTTTATAGTGAATTGATTCGGCTCTCGCCGGCGTCGAATTATGATCGGGAACTGGTCAGCAGCCCAGGTGGCCTACTGTCACGCGGCTTTCTGCGAAAAGAAGTAGCGAAGTTTGGAGCGCTGCCACCAGAGATGAGCGAACGCGACAATCTGTCTCACAAATTGCATCGCTTCGTCAGGAAACATTCTCCTTCACTCGCGCCGCAACGCGGAGATGTGTCGCTCATCGGCATCCCCGGTTTCTGGCAGGAGCCTGACGGACGAGTGCGGTTGTGGAAGAAAGTGAATTACGATCACCCGTTTCTCATTATTCCCTACCGTGATGCAGAAGGACGCATCCAGGCATGTCAATTGCGAGCCTCTAGTGAAGATGCGGAGAAGAAGAAACGGTATTGCTGGCTTTCATCAGCAGGTAAACCTCAAGGAGTTGGAACAGGTGACCCTATCCATTTCACATTTATTGAGAGGAACTGCTCGCCAGGCAGCCTACGTCTGGTCACCGAAGGCGCGCTCAAGGGAGAAGCGTTCATGTCACTCAGACCGCGCAACTTTGTCATAGCCACATCAGGGGTAGGAAACTCTCGCGCTCAATTGATTGCTGCCACTCGCTGGCATGACCTGTTGATCGGCTTCGACATAGACCACCGTTCGAACCCTTCCGTCTGCGGTCAACTCGCGGCGCTGATCGCGGAGCGGGCACGCGATTCAGCGGTGTGCCGCACCCCTAATTCAAGAACGGAAATCATAGTCTGGGATAGTCCCACCAAAGGAATTGATGACGCGGCGCTAGCAGGCATTCCTTTAAACACGATTAATGTCACACGATGGGTTGAAACACTTGAGAGGGATTCTCTTGAACGTGTTAGGGAGGTGTGGGACAGATTGGAATTTAGGCTCTGAGAAGCAGCCACAGCCACAGGCCACAAGTCGCTATGTGATCAAGCATATGGAAAAGTTGAGTTCGCAGGGGAATCTATCAGGGAATTATCTTGGTTACGTGCATTGGCCGGTGTGACAATTGCCGAACAATTATAGATGCAGGACACCATATGACGATTGGACAGAGGAGAAAGATGAGCAGTCAACCAAACATTTTTCCAACGAGACGTGAAGCTGAATTGAGTCTTAATCTCCCTGTGCCGCGCATCTGGACCCCGAAGCACCTGGCCGAGTTTCTCGGTGTCTCTATCTCGTGGGTCTACAAGCGCACCGAAGCAGCAGCGGAAGATCCGATCCCGCGCGTGCTAGGGGTTGGTCGTTTGCGCTTCGATACGTATGCGCCGGCATTTCAGGCTTGGATGCGGCGGCAGCTTGGCTATGTTGACAGAGGTGAAACCGATGGATAGAGTAGCGGCGAAAACAGCCTGTGAGTCACAACAAAGGAGGTTTGTTATGACTCGCAGAGTAAACGATCAGAAAGGAAACATCCAATTTCACTGCGGAAGTTGGACGCTTCGCTATCGCGAGCTTGATCACGCGACGGGCACCTGGAAGACGCGCCGCGTCGTGCTGGGCAAGTTCAAAGACGAAGACGCCGCGCTCAAAGCAGCTGAGCCGATTATGGCAGAGGTCAACCACCGTAATAGATCGGAGCCGCAACAGCTCTACGCCGATATTACCTTCAAGGAGTTTATCGGAACTCACTGGGAGGCATACCGGCGCACGGCGAAGCATCAGCCGACGACTATAGAGAATCACAACAGCCTGACGAAAAATCACCTCATGCCGTTCTTCAAAAAAAGGAGATTGCGCGAGGTGCAGCCGTCGGATATCAGCAGGTTCCTACAGTCGAAGACTGATGAAGGGCTTTCCGGCAACACGTTGCAGAATCTCTATGGGCTGCTGCGTTTGATGTTTGACATCGCCGCACAGTTCGACATCATAGATAAAAGCCCCGTCAGGCCGAAGCTGCATAAGCCTGAATTTGAGAAGGTGAAAAAGCCAACTCTCGCCGCCGCTCAAATCAAGGACATCATCGCTCGTCTGCCGGACGAGACGGAGCGCGTCTTCGCGTTACTCCTCGCCGTTACCGGCATGCGGATCGGTGAGGCGCTGGCCTTGCGCTGGACAGACTTCGACCCGGCAAAGTGTGAATTGTCCATCCATCACACTCTTCACAGGTTTAAGTTGAAAAAGCCGAAGACCGCAGGCAGCTTCGGCACACTTAAGCTTGATCTGCGCATTGCATCGCTGCTCTCCACGCACCGGACAAGATCGCCATTCAAAGCAGAAAAAGATTTCATTTTCTGCCGCGCCGATGGTCGCCCGCTCAACCAGTCTGCGCTTAGGAATCACCTTTACGCTGTCATGGACGAGTTAGAGATCGCACGTGCGAAGGGCATGCACGGCTATCACATCTTCCGGCACTCGGCGGGAACAATCCTTCACAAGCGGTCGCGCGACCTGAAGGTAGTACAGTCTCTGCTCCGACACTCCGACATCTCGACAACGGCGGACATCTATGTTCACCTCGACGACGAGGTTATCAGCGAAGGAGTAGGTATCCTTGCGGACGAAATCCTCGGGAACTGTGACCGAACTGTGACCGAGGAGAGTAAGATGGTGAGTTAAATCCTATGTTCATCGCAGATCCGAAAATCCAGCGATTATTAAGGATGTAAAAAAACGGTTCGGCCCTTTTCTGTTTCCATCATTTACATCAAGACTTAGGCGGAATGCTTTGCAGAGTTTTGCACGTAACTGTGACCCACCTGTGACCCAACTGCGGCTTGATTACGCCCTGAGCCGACAACCACAAGGAGGACATGAGAGCCGCAGAATGAGTGCCGATCCACAATGAACAACCGCCTGTTTTTCTTGGCTGAAAGAGGCTCACAGAACTGTGACCCAACTGTGACCCAGTGATATCCAGAGACAGGTTGGAAGGAGTTGGCCGGGTCTCGAAGATGTGCAATGGGTTGATGCATCGGAGAGGTGAAGCGCGGGCAGCGCATCCGGCATCAAGGGCGCATGGTCTGAATGGCTAGTGCGCCTTTATTCTCTCAGAAATGCTGTTCAAGCAACTCCTTTCTTAATTTATCCATTGAGCCTGATAATCTTCGTTATGTAGTTTGATTTGCTCTATGGGTTTCGGATTTGAGCCACATCCGATAAGCGAATTTTGTTAAGACTGTCTCCCTATTTGTCAAATAGTGCAACACGGCTGGCTGCTACAATATGAGATGGCTCCACAAACTACTCCACACTATAAGCAGCACTGCATTCACTATTCACCGACACAATTAGCGCGAGCGGGGATCTAGGCATTATGGCAAGTTTACGCGGTATTGCAGACTAGTGCGCGTATCGGGGTCGCAGTAAAACGTGAAGACTATCTTCAGCGCCAATCGCAGGGGCGCAGGCGCATTATGCTTCAGGAAAGCATCAAGTTTATCTTTCACGAATTCGACGAGCATCTCATCACGAGCCCGGTTATTTTTCTGAGCGCTTTCGGTGACGCTTCGCCTGGCATCCTCGCGGGAGATTCTCCTCACTCCGTTGGGACTTGCCTCCCCCTGCCTGAGTACGAAATTGACTGCGGCTTTGACGACATCGGCATTCAGGTCAGACTTAGGTTCTGTGAGTTGGATATCCCCCTCCGGCCCGTGCCAGAGCCAGCCTCCATTTTCAATGTTCTCCACCGCGCCAGTAGCGATGGCGCGCACGAAGATCTGCATCATCTCCGGGTCTTCCAGCAGCCGCGTAACGCGCGGCGGGATCATCGGCACGTCGGCGAGTCCACTTTTCTGTATGTAGCTACGCTCGATGTACCAGGCTTCCATCTCCTGCCGGAACGGATGGAAGACCTGCGCCCGGCGCAGTTCCAGGTCGTGGGTTTTGTCGTCGTTCAGGGACCCGGCGCGCAATGCGAGATAGTCTTCCCGGCAGAATTGAATGTCTGCGAACTGTTCGCTGCTGGGCTTCTTGATCTTAATCAGCGTGATCGCGTTGCGATCAGAGTAAGAGTGCTCGCTCTCTGTAAGCGGCGCCCTCTCCTGTAGTCTTTTGCAAATGGCATCAGCCAGGTTTTGCTTTTCGATCTCATATGGTTTGCGATAGATCAGAGTGCGCCTCTCAGATACGCCGCCCGCGTTGATCAACGCGGCAGCTTTAGCATCCAACAGGTCCGCGACTTTGAAGGGATCAATGACTTGACGTTCCTGCGCCCAGCGAAGATAGTCAAAGACATCCCTGTAGCTCAACCGCTCGTCAATCCGATGGCGGAAGTACTCGTGCAGTTCATGAGTCAAGTTCCTGATCTCGCGCGCGGAGTATCGCTTTGGCCCGAAATCATATGACTCGATGACCAGATGGATTTCGGGCGCGCCATCGGCTGTCAAACTCGCTTCCCAATAAGAGTCCCGGAGCAAGGTATCAGCTAAACCGGCGGCTGACTGATTGCGCATCTCTTCGCGATAGCCGTGCATCTGCGGGTCAGGTTCCTGCCCAAAGCTGATCAGGATGCTGGCCTTGCGCGCGGCATTATAGAGTCGTTCCTCCAGTATGCCCTTGAGATAGACTTGCGTCACGGTGAAGAGCGCCGAGGCTTCGCCTTCGTTGCCCGACTCGCGCCGCACCAGCGTGTCAAAAAGCCGACCGCACAGGCGCTCCCACTCGCGTAGTCGCTGCCGCGCGTCGAGCGCAAGTTTTTGCAGGTCTCTCAGCAGTTCGCGCTTCAGATACCAGCGGATATAATCGGAGTACTCATTGCGCGCCTGCTGCTGGTACTCTTCTATCCACGCGCCGAAGCTGAGGAAACTGGACCTTTTACTAGTCCGTAACTCATAAATCGCCTGATTGCGGCGGCTGTCGCGCCCAGACTCTTCCCTGTCTAATACAACCAGGATTTGTCTAATGACCTCGTGGATTCTTTGCAGCGGCCCCTGGTCGTCCAGCATCCAGATTACTTCGGCCAGTAGCCGGGTCAATACGCTGCCCTGCTCTAATGTGTTGAGGTCTTGTCCGAACAAAAGGCGGTACCTGCTCAATTCCTCAATGAAGATGTCGTCAATCCGCGCCCGCAGCCGCCGAGAGACCGTTTCGTAGACATAGCGGCGGCCTTTCTCAAAAGAGTGTTCGCCGTCAACACGGCTTGTGTAGCGCCTCATTACCTCTTCCAGCCGGTCGGCAAAGCGGTCCCTGGACTCTTCCTGTGTCTCTTTTACGCCTTTGGTCAGCCTGTTTTCTTTGAACGTATTGGTCTCCCAGCCCATCATATTTTTAGGCCACCCCGGCTCAGTCAACGAAATAAAGGGGTTGGCATAAGCCAGCAGCGCCGCCTGTTCCTGAGCAGTGCGATTGTTGCCGGTCAACTCGTACCAGGCGGTGACGATACTCTCGGCATCGAGGCTGCGCGCAAAGGCTGCCCTGTTGCTCTCAGACCTTTGCTCCAACTCCAGCAGTTCTCTGAACGCTACGAGCAACGATCTAACCTTAGCCGTCGCGTTGTCCTGACGATCAGCATCGGGGCCGGAGTGGAGTCCCACAACGCGCCCGCTGACCTCTTTCGGCGCTCCCGCCCGGAGCAAGTATTCAGCCACCTGCTCCCAGGCGAATATCTCGGCAAAGATCTCGGTGGGTACGCAGATGCTCGCCGCGCCGAGAGATGAAACGGCGTAGGATTCATTGATCCTGTATTGCAACGCAGGGCCGGAGTCGGAATCCAGATAAGGCTCAATGGCGCTCGCCGCTGAGGTGAAAAATCTTCTGCGCGCGGCTTCGGTCAGGCAGTCGCCGCCGAGGTAGAGCAGATCGTCAAACAACCGATTACGGACCCGTGCTGTCTGCCGCCCGTCCCTGTCGTAGACGACACGCGAGGAGATGAGTTCGCGGCTGTTCAAATCAACGTAGCGGTCACCTGATGAAAAGCCCTCTTCCTGCACCCTGTCCAGTTCGCGCAGCATGCTGTAAGCGTGGCCTTGACTGATACCGGGCACATTGGTGTAAACGCTAGGCAGCACAATCACACCAGTGAGGTTGAGCCTGAAACTCATATAGTCAGCGGCGAGCCGCGTCAGATAGGCAGCATCAATCAGACATCCCGCGCCCGTGCCGCCAGCAGAGGAACCGATCAGCCAGATGTTAACCTCCGAGTCTCTGGTCATATAGGCCAACTGCCGGATGGTGGATTGCAGGAGGGCAAGGATTCTTTCCGCATTTTTGAACATGGCGTACCGCCCGATCTGCCGCTGCTGCGCCGCACCAGTCACAATGTTGAGGTGACTTGACGCTATGTGCTCGCTCAACCAGGGTGCGTGCAGCCAATCATTCAAATGCGGATAGGCGTCCGGATTGCCCGCTGGCAATAGATAGCGGAAGACATGCGTTTTGAGATCAGGGTCATAGTCGGTCAAGTAAAAATACTCCGTTATCGGGTCGAGCGAGGCAGCCTGATCATTGCCCGCGGCTAATCTTTCCTCTGCCTCAACGCCGAGAATTTGAACCGCCTTGCCTGGCTCCCAGTCGGCAATGGTGTCGAAGAGCAGAAACTTGAGCGCCTCCGGCACACGGCCATGTTTGAGCACGGCCAGTTCCTTAAGCGCTGTGAGGATATACGCGCCCGTTCCGCCGAATCCCATGATCAGACCTTGCATGCCTGCGGAAGTCAGTTTCTGCGAACGATAGCGCAGCCAGTACGCGTCACCGGCTGCCGTGCGCAGTTCTACCACTCTGGACTTAACCCGAACGGTCTTAGTTTCGCCCCGCCGCAGCGTGATGAATTGACGCGGCTCGTTAAGCGGGCGCAGTTCGAAAAGCAACGGATCGGTGCGCGGCACTTCCAGCGGGACGAAGCCGGGAACCTTGTTCGGGCGAAAGGTAAGGTCATAGCCAGTCAGCGTCGCCCATAGGCGTAGTTTGGGGATGGAGGCTGGAAAGATGTCAGCGAGCGCGTCAATCGGTGGCAGCGCAGGATCAGCGGCATTGACGCGCCTGCCGTCGAGCAACCCGCTAGTTACGAAGCATAACAGCGCGTAGGATTCCGTCGCCTGCGCTTCCTGCGGTAGCCGCCGGGCCGCGCTCGCGAACCAGTGCGCTATTCCCCGGTGAGCCGAAGGGTCTTCCAGCACCTTGTCTAACGCAAGGCGCAGACATGATTCAATGGCCTGCCGGGCATCGGGCGGGGCGCTCAGTGCCAGCCATACGATTTCTTCTTCGAGAATGATCGTAGCCGGAGCGCTGCTGTGCGCTTCCATAAGTAGCGCGTGCGCGGCATCAAGCCGTGATTGGTCTGCGGCCAGTCCCAACCGCAGTTCGCGTGCGGCGGCGGGGTCCAGCGCGATCCAGTCAGCCGTGCGCGTTTCGACCAGCGGGCTGAACCACAGATCAGCCTCCGCCGCCGCGTCGAAGGGCGTCAGATCCAGCCGCACCGCGCGCAATAATTCAGGTTCGATACGGGCCGCCAACGACACAAGTTCGCCCAGCCGCACAGCGTCACGATTGCACAGCTCTAAAAGGGCGATTGCTGCCTGGATGTCTGGCGCCGTAGGCATATGACTGTCTCAGCACTTCTCTTTGGCCCGCCGGACACCAGCCGCAGTGGTGCCGCGATCCCATTGTATGATTGTCAACTCTTTGCTCAATTTCCACGGCCAGCGCTGGCGGGGATAAGGGACCAGGGCGAGCAGCGGGCACTCTGCTACTCGCAGGTAGCGAGCTAAACGCACCCAGTCTTGAACCACCACGCGCCGCAACGAAAACTCCGGGGCGGCGATGCCCAGGTCGCTGAGCAGCAACACAGGCGTAGCGCGCGGCGGCGGCTGGAAAGGGATGAACCTCGCATCGGCCTCCGTTTCCAGACCGAATATTGGGCAGTCTTTGAAATAAAAGACCTGCACCTGTTCGTGCCCGACGACCGACCGCAGAGAATCAACCAACTGCCAGCAATCTCCGGCGAAGGGAGCCATTCCGTCGCTGACATCAATCATCACCTGGCAGCCGCGCGCCAGCGTCAGTGCGTAAAGACGGGGCAACTCAGCTGGCGCTGCGCTAAGCGCCAGAACCTCCACGGTACGAGGGATGTCCACCGCGCCATCCTCACGCCAGCTCGCCGCCGCTTCGCTCAACAGGCCCCTCGTCCATTGCGGCAAAAATAGCGGGCGATAGCGCAAGCTAAAGGCAGCAACGCGCTCCCACTCTGGCCAGGGGGCCGCCGGTTGCGGCGCCGGCTGCGAAGCAGCCGGAATACGCTCGACATCAGGCTCGGTGATGTCATATTGGACGCGTTCATCAGAGGGAGATTCAGTCGGGGGCTCAGACTTATCTTCGTTATCATTCTGCTGGGTCGTTACGTCAGATTGGAACGGTAGCGGCGTAATCTCGGCGGCTTCGAGCGGCGGCGGCGCATCAAGTTGCGGCGCGGCGTCAAGTTGTTCGAGTCTGAACCCAAGCGACCGGGCGATAGTGGCGGTTATTTGCGGATCGCTGCAGCCTATGGCTGCAATGGCGCGCGCCAGATCGCCAAGGAAGATTTCGCCGCCGAGATGTCTCATCCTTCCACCTGCTTGTCGAAAACGGCCGCCTGGATGATCCGCCATTCAGGAGTGTCTCCGGGAAAGATGTTAAGTTGAAGACAGGCGCGCACGGCGTCCAGATACTCAGGTGTGCTCGGCGTCGGTCCCCCGCGCTCGGCCGCGTTGCCCCTCATTTCCACGACCCTGGCGGCAAGTTGCTTAAACAACTCCTGCTGCTGCCCCTGCTCAGGGAAATGCTGATTGGCTATCTCCACCAACCTGACCGCGTCGGGAGGTTCGAGCCGGTGTACAATGCAGCGGCGCACGAACGCGGCTGGCAAAGCGCGTTCATTGTTTGAGGTAATGATGACCAGAGGTGTTAGCTCAGATTTAACTTCGTGATCGGTCTCTGTGACGCGGAAACGCTGCGAGCCGATGGCGACTAGTAGGTCGTTAGGCACATCAGGGTCGGCTTTATCTATTTCATCCAGCAGCACGACGCTCGGATGAAGGTAACCGCGCAGCATAGCGTTGCGCTGACCCTCATCACCTTCGGTCGGCGGAGTGTCCGGCTGAGGCGGGGCGGACCGACCGCGCCGGAGTGCGTCCACAGGATTGAAGGCCCACCACAGCACACGTGGTTCAATGTAAGCGGTTAGTTCTTCCACTTCGCTGCGGGCCTGCGCGTCGCGCAACCGCCGGACTGCGTCGAAGCTCCACATCAAATCCTGCGCTCTGGTGCGCGAGGTGATGACTTGCTCGAAATAGTTCCAGTTCATCGTTCGCGCCACGAACGCGGCTAGCGAGGATTTGCCCGACCCCGGCGCACCGCATAGCAGCAATGGGCGACCTGTAGCGAGCGCTACTTTGACGACCAGCACTGTCGGGTCTCGCTCTAGCGGCTCAGTGAAGACATAAAATGAGCCATCACGTAAGTCACGCCCGGCGGCTGGCTTGCCGGTAGGAGGCAGCAACGGATATTTAGGGTCAAACACTGTGGCGTACTTCATGGCACTAATCCTTACGGGTTGTCGAGTCTGTCGAGCGGTTCACCGATCAATTTCAGCAGCCGACCATATTCCACATAGGCATCGCGTTCAGTCTCAAGATCAAGCGGCGGCGCGAGAAAATCGGCGCAGGGCAATTCCAGATCAGCGAACCCGGTTTGCGTCAGCGTTTCGCTATGGAAAAAGAGTGTAACGTTGGGGAATTCGTCGAGGATCATTTCGGCTCTGTCTTTATCTACAGCGTCAAGCGGAATGATTAAAAATACGGGCTCGCCCTCCTGCTCGCGATCTTCAATTACCTTGCGAAGCTTCTCTCTGGCATCTTCATATCTGCCTTTTGGAGGACGATGAAAGAAGGCATGATACAAGCAACTTACGATATGCTCCAGGAAGCTATCATGACTGCCGATGGGTTTACGGCCGCCGCCGTCCAAATTGGAAACATAGACCGCACAGGCGCGCGGATGGCAGTAGCCGCGTAGCAGATACATTCTTTCGCTCAGGCCCCACTCGCGCGCCCATGCTACAGCCCGCGTTCTGGGCACTCGCGCCGCGATGTCGGGCAGTTTGCTGGCGGCTTCGGCGTTGACCCAACAAAAGGGGAAGACAAAGTCTAGCAACAGCGACCGTTGGCATTGATCAAGCTTCTTGATACGCATTCCATCCAGCATCGTGCGCAGCCTGCGGAAACGAAAGACACTGGGCTCAGTCTCCGCCCTTAGCAGCGCGCGGACAATCATTTGTGCGCGATCTATTTGGGCTCCTGCCAGCAACGGCCCGATGGCCAGCGCATCACTGATCCTCTTTAACTCTTCATCAGCAAATGAAAAGCAAAAAAACGAGAAGAGATGTTCTTCGATTTTGTGTTGGGGGATGCGTTGGGGAAGTAGGTTGAGAAATAAAAGCAGTTCCTCCAAAACCTGGGCTTCGTTGGTTTCAGTAAGCCTCAGCATTTGTCTTTCGGTAATCTGCTGCGGCCCCATTCGCTTCTTCAGGTACGCCTCCGTCACTTGGGGGAAACAAACAGGAAGCAGCATCAAGTGATTAGGATGAAATTGCCGACGTTGCTGTAATAGCGTAACCTCCTGCTTAACATAATCAGAACGGGCGGCGGCTTCGGAGAGCAAGACAATCGCTGCATCGCAGCTTAACACCCACTCCCGAATCACCTCGCTCCACTTCTCGCCTGTCAGTATGTTTGTCTTATCCAACAGGACTTCAAACGCTTCTGTCCCGTCGTTGTTTCTGGCTTGCTTGAGCGTTTGATAGAGGCGATCCAGAAAGCAAACAGCGAGTGGATCTCCGGTTTTAGTGCTATGGCTAATGAATACTTTGGGTTTGTGTGGCAAACATTGCATAGGTTAGTGATAAACTCCGTTCGACATCAAGAACTCTCTAAACCGGAATGCAGAAGGTGGTATATTCGACATTGAGATTAAGCCCTGTTTATTGGCGTTTTCGCATCATCGAGTGTCCCGATCTCGTGCTATCTGGTTTAGATTAGCGATCCTAGATTCGCCAGGGCCTAATTCGACTTCATAAATCCATACCTGTCTGAAGAATTTGATCCGTAACGCACTCGCCTTAGACGGCGAATCAGACAGAATACGAATTCTCATTCCTCACTACCCATCTATTAGCGGACTATTTTGAGGAGCTGCCAGAAGTATCACCCCTTCAAGCAAACGCAATAGCGAACGGGTATGACAGCTGATTTTACACAATGAGAGACGCCAAATCCAAGAAGAACGCGTCTGATTCCGATTGCAAAAACCGGCGCTCAGCCTCGCGCTTCCAAGACTTAATGAGCAGTAATGATCCATCACAATAAGATGAGAAAAAAGCTAACCCTACAAAGGAGGGGCGCGCCGCTTTAGCCCGCGCCGCTCATCCCGCGATTACAAAAAGCGGCGAGCCGAACAGCCGCGCTAACGGCTACTTCGTCCGGCCCGCCTTTGCCATGATGAGCAAGGGATGATTGCGCTGCGACGGCTCCGGTGCAGTCGGGGTTAGGCGGTCTTCAAAGGCCCGGCGACCTTGTAAGTACTGAGGATGATGCCGGACGGCATTGCTGTCGTGCTGACAAGCTCGAATGACCGTGCCGGGGTTCCCTCCGCAAAGAAGCGCTTCCCCGTGCCTAACAGGACCGGATAGACGACCAGCAGGACTTCATCCGCAAGCCCATGTTCGAGCAGCGTCGATGTCAGCGTGGAGCTACCCCAGAGGATAAGCTCCGGGCCGTCCTGCGACTTGAGGCGGCCAACGCCCTCGACGATGTCCGGTCCAAGGCCCTCGAACGGGCCCCATTCAAGACTCTCCGGACGGTGGGTTGCGATATATTTTGTTGCCGCATTGAGGCCGTCCGCCATCGGACTGCTCGGCGCCTTTGGCCAGAAGCCCGACCAGATATCGTAGGTGCGACGGCCGAGCAGCAGGTCGAAGCTCGCGCCCTGCGCGGCGATGAGTGCATCCCGGCCCGCGGGGGTCCGATAGGGCGCGGTCCAGTCGCTGTAGGGGAAATCGTCGTCATCGTCGGAGTGCTGGATCACGCCGTCCAGCGAGATGTGTTCGATGATTTTGAGCTTTCTCATTTGAGTCTCCGTGTTCTGGGGTTGGTGTTTCTGAGGATACCTTCATCCTCGCCTGGCCGACTGAAAGCATATTGAGCACCTAACGCCCGCGTTCAGCGGGGCCCCGAGCGGCAGCATATTGCAAGGCACATTGCATTGCAAGGCAGGCCCGCGGCATTCCTACCACACGGCCCGGCTGTGGGCGGCGAAAACCTATGCCGCCGCCGATACAAGTTACCGCAAGTGCCGAGGCTACGTTTGTCAAAGACGAAGCGGGTCAGGTCACCGCTCTGGTGATTAACAGGGGCGGGCGGGACATTCGGGCGAAGAAGATCAAGTGATTTACTCAGCTGCCGCGGGGCTTCGACGCTGGCATATGTTAAGGATGTAAAATCGGCGCGGCGACGAACACGGCGCGAAGACGTGATGTTATAATCGCCCCTGTGAAGCACTGGAAACGCAAGCCGTCGTTGATGCTTGTGCTGGTCGTGGCGCTGATTGCGCTGCTGCCGCTGCTGGCCGTATTGCAATTCCGCTGGCTTGGCGAAGTCAGCCGCGCCGAGCGCGACCGCATGCAAGCGAGCCTCAAGACGGCCGTCGCCAATTTCACGCAGGACTTTGATCGCGAACTGTCGCGCGCCTGCTTGAGCCTGCGCATGGATGCGCGCACTGAGCGTGCGCGCGACTGGCAGACTTACGCGCGCCGCTACGATCAATGGGCGCAGTCCGCGCCTTATCCGCAACTGGTCAGCGGCGTCTATCTCGTCGAGCCCGCTGCCGGTCAGCCCACCGCTGCGGGCCGCTTGCAGGCTTACCGCTTCGAGCGCGCCGCGCTGAGCTTCACGCCGACGGACTGGCCCTCCGGGCTGCTACCGTTGCGCGCCACACTGGAGCAGGAGTACGAAGACGCGCTTCAGTCGTCGCGTTTCGTCTATCGATCCGCCGTTGAGGTGATTGACGGCGATGCGATGGCGCTCGTCATGGCGGTCGCCGACCCGCTTATGCTCGAACAGCCCGGCCTGACGCCGCCTGCTCCTGTCACCAGCCATGTCATCGTTACCCTTGATGCTAATTGCATCCACAACTACATGATTCCACGACTGGCGGCGCGTTACTTCACGGGCGGCGACGGCCTGGATTACCGGCTCGTCATCACGCGTCGCGATAATCCGGCCAGTGTAATTTATCAAACAGAGAGCGGCGCGGCGGCGAACATCCTGGCGGCGGCTGATGCCAGCGGCGCGCTGTTCGGCGTGCGCGCCGAATCGCCGGTTCGCATTGAAGGCGTCACCCACGAGATCGAGCAGTCTACGACGACCGCCGGCAAGAAAGAACATACCGCCGTCCGCTTCTTCAATCTGGCGATGAAGCGCGATGGCGCTGTGGTCAAAAGCGCCCTCGACAAAGACAGGCTGTCGGACGCTCTGGCGGACGATACGGAAGCGGGGCGCTGGCTGCTGGCGCTTCAGCACCGCGCCGGCTCGCTCGACGCGGCAGTCGGCGCGGCGCGGCGGCGCAATCTCGCCGTCAGCTTCGGCATCTTGCTGCTGCTGAGCCTCAGCATCGCCATGATTCTGGCATCGACGCGCCGAGCCGAGCGCCTGGCCCGCCAACAGATGGAGTTCGTCGCCGGCGTCTCGCACGAGATGCGCACGCCGCTAGCGGTCATCTGCTCGGCGGGCGAGAACCTCGCCGATGGCGTCATCGAAGAAGGCGAGCAGGTTCGCCGCTATGGCTCGCTGATCGAAAGCGAAGGCCGGCGGCTATCGGCAATGATCGAGCAAGCCCTGGAATTCGCCGGCATTCAATCGGGCCGCAAAGCCTACGCCCTGCGACCGGCGGACGCCCTTGAGGTGATCGAAAGCGCGTTGGCGGCCTGTGCGCCGCTCATCGAAGAAGGCGATTTTACGGTCGAAAAACAGCTCGCCGCCAAGCTCCCGCCTGTTGCGGCAGACGCGGCGGCGCTCAGCCGCGCGGTGCAGAACTTGCTGAACAACGCGATGAAGTATGGCGGCGAGCCGCGCTGGATTCGTGTAACCGCAAAGGCCGCGGCTGACGAGGTGCAGGTCACCGTCGAAGACCGCGGCCTGGGGATCAACGCAAGCGATTTGCCGCACATCTTCGAGCCATTTTATCGCGGCGCCGAAGTCACCGCGGCACAGATTCATGGCAACGGCCTGGGGTTGAGTCTGGTCAAGCATATCGTCGAAGCGCACGGCGGGCGCGTCCGCGTTCAGACCGCCGCCGGGCGCGGCAGCGCCTTCACGCTGATCTTGCCGGCCTTGATGCAGGGGGCAGAAAACAGGAGTCAGGAGTCAGGTGTCAGGAGTCAGAATGAAGAAGGAAGCCGGCTGTCGCCGCCGCTTTCATTCTGACTCCTGACTCCTTGTTGATATGACCAAGCGCATTCTGCTCATCGAAGACGAGCCCGGATTGGTGCTAACCCTAAGCGACCGCTTGGGCAAAGAAGGCTACGCGGTCGAGGCGGCGCGCGATGGCGAAAGCGGTTTGCAGCGCGCCGCAACCGAAGGCTTCGACGTCATCCTGCTCGACGTGATGCTGCCGCGCAAGAATGGCTTTGATGTTTGCCGCGACCTGCGCCAACAAGGCGTGCGAACGCCTGTGCTGATGCTGACGGCGCGCGGTCAGGTGGTGGATAAGGTCGTCGGCCTGAAGCTCGGCGCCGACGATTATTTGACCAAGCCTTTCGAAATGATCGAGCTGCTGGCGCGCATCGAAGCGCTGCTGCGCCGCGCCCCGGCGGCAACGCTTGATACCGCCGAGGTCTATCAGTTCGGCAAAGTGCGCATTGACTTTCGCAAAGCCGAAGTGACCCGCGACGGCCAGCCGGTCGAGCTGTCGGCGCGCGAGTTCGCCCTGCTGCGCTATTTCATCGAGCACCGCGAATCGGCCATCACCCGCGACACCCTGTTGAATGAAGTGTGGGGCTATCACGCCATGCCCTCGACGCGCACCGTTGACGTGCACGTCGCATGGCTGCGGCAGAAGCTCGAAACCAACCCGCGCCACCCGCAATACATCCTCACCGTTCACGGGCTCGGCTATAAATTCATCGGCTGAAGAAGGCCGCTTGCGTCCAGGTCGCACGCATTGGCAAACCGCTATAAGAAGATCGTGAGGCTTGGTGTCTTGGTGGCAAAGCCTTAATTGGTATTACCGCACGCGGCTCTTTAAGTGGCCGATGATCAGCGCCAGGACGACGCCGGCGAGCGCCGCGGCCAGGCCCCAGCTTGCGGCGCTGCGCCAGATGGGCGGCTTGCTGCCGCCGCCTGCGACGATTCGCTCTACCAGATGCGTCTTTGCCGTCAGCAGTGGCGACGTGTTGTTGGTCTTCACTTCTTCTAATTCCGATTCGATCTTGAGAGATGTATCGCGCGTTGTCGGTGACGACTGCAACGGCTTGAGTTGCTCCTCAAGCTGCTGCTGACGCGCCAGGTGCGGACGCATCGCCTCTTCATAAATCTGCGCGTGCCAGGCGACGATCTCGTCGGCCACGGCCTGTGCGAAGCGCACCGACTGATCAGGATTATCGGTCGTCGCCACGATGCGAATCAGGATGGCGTAACGCGCATGAGGCACGCCACTGACATACGCCTCGGCCTGTACGGCGCGCAGCAGTTGCTTGGGCGCTACGCCTAGCTTGCCCGCCAGATCGTGGATGAAGCCCGGACTGTTGGCGGTCTCGGCGGTGATGAATAAATCCTTGAGCGGCTGATTCCACACGCGCCCGACTTCGACCAGCGCCGTCGCCTCATACGAAGCGGGCTGGCGGTTGGCGAGAAAGGCCGCCACACCTGTCGCTAGCAGCGCCAGCAGGATGATCCACCATTTCGCGCGCCACACCGCCAGCACGTAGCGGTCGAGGCGAATTTCGTCTGCGCTCATTTCTGTACTTGTCATCACTAATCACAATCCAATCGAAACTCGATGCTAATCACGCCCGTAGACCGCGAGATCGGCGACCGCGCCGAGGCGGCGGTAATACTGGCCGATGAACTCGCGAGTCTTCTCGGTCGCGGCAATCTCCTGAACGATGACGAGCTTCGGCTGGCGCTCGCTGATCATCTGCATCACGCCATCGCGCTCTGCGCGGCTGATGCCGACTGAGCGCCACCACAAGAAGCGCGTCGGGTTGCGGCGGGCCGCGAGAAAGTAGAGCGCGCTGGCGCGCTGCGAAAACGAAAAGATCGGCTCGTCCGCCGCGCTGTTGTCTTGAATCAGCTTGACCAGCCCATCAACCAGCGCCGCCTGCTGCTGGCCGACCAGGATGCCGCGCCCGCGCTCAATGGCCAGTTCGTGGCGATTGACGAAGCGGAAGCGGCCATCGAATTGCGGCCGCCACGTCGCCTGCCAGCCGGTGACGACAAGCAAAAAGACCGGCAGCAAAATCACCAGCCACCCTGCGCGTGGCGCCGCCGCGAGTCGTGATCGCAAGCCGCTTTCGATCACCGGCCGCGCCCGCGGCAGGGCGGCCAGCAACAGCAAGAAGACCGGCGGCAGCACACGCACCAGATGATAGTAATCGGCGCGCGGGAACATCTCCAGGTAAACGCCCAGCGCGTACAGCATCACTGTGAGCATTGCGCCATTGCGTTGCCACCATTCGCGCCGCGCCTCGCGCGTTTGAAACTTGCTCGCTATCGCTTGTCGCGTGGCGTTCAGCCGGTCTCTGAACGCCGGCTCGTTGCTTGATGAACGCAATGCCCGGACGCCCGGCCACAGCGCCGCCGCCGCCGCCAGTGCGAACAACGTCGGCGGCAGGTAAGCGACCGCCGCGGTCGCCGCCTGCTTGAAGATGAAAGCGCGACCGGGCCATAAGACCAGCGCCGCCATCAGCGCAGTCATCAGCGTAACGAAAGCCGCTAAGAGGCGCGGCGCTCGCTTAATGATCATCACCGCGCCAACGAAAGCGACCGCCAGGCCGAGCGCCAGCGGCCAGAGCTGTTTCGGCGACGGCAAGCCGATGGCGCGCGATTCGCTGTAGGCCGCGGCGTGGTGCCGGAAGTGTTCGACCATCGCGCCGAGCGCGTGCCGCGAATATAGATAGGCCGCCATCGCGGCGACCACAGAGCCAAAGCCGATTAAGTAAATCGCCGCGCGCTGCACCAACCCGCGAGCCATCTCGCCGCGCGTTTGGTAAGCGCCGACCGCCCATTCGCGCAGCCCCAGAGCGATCAGGCCACAGCCCATCACAAAGACGCCGACGTTGTGCTTGAAGAGAAAGACGCCGCCCGCCGCCAGCCCTCCGAGCAACAGCCAGCCGGCGCGCGACGACTGATCGTAATTGAGCGCACAGAGCAGGCCCGCAAGCGCCAGCGGCATGAAGTAAACATCCGGGTAGGGATTGAACAGGTGCTCGTAGCCAAGCCACGCAACCGTCAGCGCCACCGGCAGCAAGCCCAGCCAGAAGCCCGCGAGCCGCCGCGCCAGATGATAGACCAGCGCCAGCGTCAGCAGCCGCGTCACCAGCAGCCCTGCGCGCACCGTCAGTAGCGTTACGCCGAACCACTTCATCAGCAGCGCGTTCAGCCACAGAATGCCCGGCGTGTAGTTGAAGAGGAAATCGCGGTAAGGCACTTCGCCTTGCAGGACGCGCTCGGTCGGCGCGACGCTGTAGCCGATGACCGCCAGTCCCAGCCCGCGGCGATAGAACAACCCGTAACAGACCGCGCCCGCAACCAGCGTAATGACGAGCGGCAAACGGTCGGCAAGCGCCCGGCGGCGCGCGCTCGGCTTGTCTTGCTCGATCTCCTGTTCGCTCGTTGCCATCGCGTTCATCAGCCGCCGTCAGCGTTTATTGAAGACGTAAACTTTTTCACGTCCCCCCGGAATCAAGAAAGCCCGATCAAGCTGTTCGGCGTAAGCGGCGAAAAAATCGTCCAGCGTCTGCTCGGTGAAGCGGTGCGGCTGCGCTCCCGAGCCGGGATCGGTCAGATGCCGCGCGACCCACCGCATCAAGGGCCACTGGCTGTTTGCCAGATTGCGAATCGGCTCGGCAATGATCACCTGCTGCCGAGCCGCCGCAAACATGCGCTCGACCACGGGCAAGGCATCGGGTAAGAAATCATACAATGCGCCCTGCATGATGACGTAATCGGCGGGCGGCAACGGCTCATCTTTGCGCAAGTCCCAGACCTGCCCCCGACCGCCGCTGCTGACCAGTTGCTCGATGAACCCGGCATTGATGTCGAGCCCCATATAGCGCACGCCCCTTTGCCGCAAGTGGCGCTTGAAGAGGATCGGCGGCCCGCAACAAAGATCGAGCACGCTTGCGCCGGTAGCAATCAATTCGGCGATGACGCGGTAACGCGAGTCGAGGTGGCGGCCATAGAGCGTGCGCATGACCAGTTGATAAAGCGGCGTGCTTTTATAGATCAGACTGGTTGCCAAGGCTCACCTCTTGCCGGGCCATCCGCGGTTGCGCGGTCCGCTCGCGGTTGATGACTTCGCGGATGGCCGCCTGCGGTTTGTTATTGACGCGCAGATAGGTCTGTCCGGTGTATTCGCCGAGGATGCCGAAGAAGACCATCTGAATGCCGCCGACCAGCAGCAGCGCAACCATCAACGACGCCCAGCCGGCCACCGCATTCGAGAAGGCTTCGGGGAAGAGCAGGCGGTAGCCGACGACTACGAGCGTCAGCACCAGGCCGAGGAACGCGAAGCTGAAGCCGAACCAGGTGACCAGCCTGAGCGGCTGCACCGAAAACGAGAAGGCCAGCCGCGCCCAGACCCGCACAGACCCCCAGAAGGTGTAAGTGCTGCGGCCAGCGAAACGCGTGTGATGCTCGACCGGCAGTTGCGTGATGCGTGAAGTCACCTGGAACAGCAATCCGTCTACGTAAGGGCGCGGGCCGTCATAAGCGCAGATCAGCTTGGCGACTTCACTGTGGATGACTTTGTAAGGCGACAGATAAATCTCTTTCGGCTTGTGGATGACCCATTCGGCGACCTTGCCATTGAACCAGCTGCCGAGATTTTTCCATGCCTTCTGTCGCTTGACGCGAAAGTCTGCGTAGACGACATCATAGCCTTCCTCGGCTTTGTCGAGCAGCGCCGGCAAATCGCGCGGGTGGTGTTGCAGGTCGTCATCCATGATGGCGACATAGCGCCCGCGCGCCAGCCGCAGGCCGGTCATGATGGCGTTGTCCTGTCCAAAGTTGCGGCGCAAATCGACGCCGATAATGTTGGCGTGGTCGCGGCACAGGGCGCGGATGACCTTCCACGACTGGTCGGGCGAGCAATCGTTGACGAGGACGACTTCATACGTCCGGCCCACAGGCACAAGCGCCTGCTCGATGGCGCTAACCAGCGCCGGCAAGCAATCCTCGCTGCGATAGACCGGGATGACGACCGACAGGTCAGGGGCCGACGCGGACGCGCCAGCCTCGGTCGCGCGGCTCATGGCGCGGGTTCCTCTGGCTGGCCGGCGGCAAGAACGTAAGGCTCGCGGCGGTTGTCTTCCGGCGTCTGTTTCAGGAAGGCCGCGATCTGCTCGACGACTTCGGCCTGCTCATCCGTAGTGATGTCGTTGAAGAACGGCAGCCTGAGCAAGCGGGCGCTCAACTGGTCTGTCACCGGAAGCTGACGGTCGCCGAAGCGTTTGCCGAAGGGCGAAGAGTGCAGCGGCACATAATGAAAGACCGCCTGAATGCCTTGCGCTTGCAGATGGCTCATCAACTGGTCGCGCATCGAAGCCGTTGGCAGCAGGATGTAGAACAGATGGTAATTGCTCTCGCAGTCGTCGGGAATCGTCGGCAGGCCGAGCAAACCGGCGCGCGCCAGCGGCTCAAGGCGGCGCTGATAGAACGCATAAATCTCGCGCCGCCGCTGCGTGATGGCGTCCATCTGTTCCAGTTGTGCGTAGAGGAAGGCGCAGACGATTTCGCCGGGCGCAGACGAGCAACCGACATCAACCCAGGTGTACTTGTCGACTTCGCCGCGCAAGAACTGTTTGCGGTTGGTGCCCTTGTCGCGGATGATCTCGGCGCGCTCGATCAGGTCGGGCGCATTGACGGTCAGCGCGCCGCCTTCGCCGCAGAGATAGTTCTTGGTGTAATGAAAGCTATAAGCGCCGAGGTGGCCGATGGCCCCCAGAGGTTTGCCGCCATAGAAAGCGTTGACGCCTTGCGCGGCGTCTTCGATCACCAATAAGCCGTGCGCCGCCGCGGTCTTCATCACTTCATCCATCGCGCAGCCGACGCCGGCATAGTGAATCGGGATGATCGCCCGCGTGCGCGGCGTGATGGCCGCTTCGATCAAGGTCTCGTCGAGGTTGAGGGTGTCGGGCCGTATGTCAACAAAGACTGGACGCGCGCCACAGCGAATAACGGCATTGGCGGTCGAAGAAAAGGTGAACGACGGCATGATGACTTCGTCGCCCGGCCCCAGGTCGCAGAGCATCGCCGCCATTTCGAGCGCCGTCGTGCCCGAAGGCGTAATCAGAACTTTGCGGATACCGAAGCGCGTTTCGAGCAACTGCGCGCAGGCTTGCGTAAAGTGGCCGTCCGAAGCGACGTTGCCGGGACGGAGAGCTTCGGCAAGGTAATCGCTCTCTTTGCCCACCAGGAAAGGTTTATTGAAGGGTATTCTCGATGGCATCGCGAAGTCTCAAGATCAGATCGAAGCGTAATATAGCTCATCATGGCCGCATCGGGCAAATTGCGCCCCTGGCGGATCGCGGGCCGGTAACTTGATCTGCTGTCGCGGGCTTCATTTCCATGCGACCGCCCCGCTCTTGAGCAGAGCCTATCGTTTATCGAGATGGCGGCCCCCTGACGGCCCGCCGACACGAGGCCATGCGCCAATAGACGGCGCACACGCCGCGGGCAATCAAGCTGGCGCGGGTCTCGCCGGGTGCGATATTCTACAAAATCAAAACCAACGCCGCAGGGGATGCCTTCAGGTTGCGCGCCGTCCGACTGGCCGAATGATGGAACGAAGAAAGAAGCTGACAGCCAATCTTGACCTGACGCTGCTGGCCACGGTTGTCGCCGGATTCAGCGCCGTCGCGGCGCAGCGCCTGGGCTCTGTGCCGGTGCCGGACACCGGCGACGAAGCCATGATCCTGCAAGTTCCCTACGAGATTCTCTACCGCGGCAAATTCGCCTGGCCGATGTACCGTTATCTCGGCGGCAATATCGAAGACGCCTGGCATTCGTTCAGGCCGGTTTACTACTGGCTGATGACCGGCTTCTTCAAGCTCTTCGGCTGGGGGCTGGCGCAGGGGCGCGCCTTCAATCTGCTGGCGGCGGCCGGCTCATTAGTGATTCTTTACTTCATAGGCCGGCGGCTCTTCGGCTGGCCGAGCGGCTTGATGGCCGTGCTGATGGTCGCCGCTGATCCGAACTTCGTCGAGCGCAGTCGCATGGTGCGCAACGAATGTGTCGCCATGCTGTTTGTCCTGCTCGGCTATTACCTTTATGAAATCGCCGAAGCGCGCAAGCAGGCGCGCTACTGCGTCGGCGCGGGATTGGCGGCTGGCGCTGCCGTGATGTGTCACACCAACGCGGTCTACATTCTGGCGGCAATTGGTTTATTGATCGTCATCCGGCGCGGCTGGCGTTTCTATGCGAGCGGCGCGATCTATCAGTTTCTTGGCGGCGCGTTGGCCGTGATGGCTTACGAGATCGTTTATGACCTGGTCGGTTATGCCACCGTGCGTCAGCAGTATCACGGCGACAAGGCGCACTTCGGATTGCTTGAAGCGGACGGCGTGTTGAGCAACCTTGTGAATGAGCAGGCGCGTTACCGCGTCTGGTATTCCGGCGGCGAGTTATCAATCGATGTGCCGTTGATCTTGCTGCACCTGTTTCAACTGCTCCTGGTGGTCGCGCTCGTCTATCTGGCTATCGCCGGCGTGCGAGGCTGGCGGCGCGGCGACTGGATCAATGATGCGCGAGTGCGTGTGCTGATCGTTACGGTGCTGGCCATGTTGTTCATCGCGCTGGTGACCGGCGCAAAGCGCAAGTATGTCATCTATATGCCGTACCTGACGCCGTGGTTTGGCCTCTGTGTCGGCATCCTGCTGCGCGATGGCTGGTCGCGGATTCGCCAATGGCAATTCGCCGAAGCGGCGACGACGAAGACAGCGCAGCGGCTGGCGACCATCGGCCTGGTGTTGGTCGTCTCGGTTTATGGCCTGCTGCTGGTCCGGCAAGAAGCGAAGTTCGTTGCCGGCGTGCGCAATCCGAACCTCGCGTCTTTCGACGAAATGCGCCTTGCCTTGCGCGACGTGGTGCCCGAAGGCGTCTGCCCTGTGTCGGTGATGTACCCGGTCATGTGGCTGGCCTTCCCCGAGGCCGACCGCTGCTATGCCAGCATGGAGCGGCGCATGGCCGACCTGATTGATATAGACGGCAAGGATTATGCCTTGATTCTGCCGGCGGATCAGCACCCGGTCTGGTTGAAAGACGCCGACGAAAACTATCACCTGCTGGGCGAAATTCAGAACACGCCCTATGGCGATTTCCGCATTTATTACACCGGCACAGAGGCGCGCTACCGCGAGCTTGCGCCGAAACGCTATCGGTTCTTCGGCAAGCGGCGCGGCCATGTCAATTTAACCGCGCCGGCTGAATTGCGAGACCAATCATTGCCGTGAGCGGCGGGCATCGCGCAATCAAATGTCAGGGAGCTTATCGAAAATGCAGGCGGCGAGCGCGCCGGATGAAGCGCCAGCGACGGGCGCGTGGTGGCGGCGCGCGCGCAACGTGCGTGCTGCATGGCTGGCGCTGGCGGCCTTCGCACTCGGCGTCAGCGTGATGCTGCTGCACCATCCGGGCCGCCTTGCAGAGCGCGGCGATCTCGCCATCTGGGATTACGTCGCGCAATCGATCCTGCGCGGCCAGGTGCCTTATCGTGACGTGGTTGAGATCAAGACGCCGGCCAGCGCTTATCTGAGCGCAATAGCGATGGCCGTAGGCCGCAGTGCCGGGATGCAAGACATTGCCGCCGTTCGTCTGCTTCAGGTCTTGCTCGTCGGCCTGCTTTCAGCCGTGACCTTTCTTGTCGCTGAAGCTTACCTGCGCAACCGGCTGGCCGCCCTCATCGCCTTTCTGATTCCGCTGCTGCCCGATCATCTGGTGGTCATGATTGCGGGGACACAGCCGAAGCTGCCGATGATTCTCTTTGGCATGCTGAGCTTGCTGCTGATCGCCAGGGATAAGCCATTCTGGGCGGGCCTCTGTTCGATGCTAGCGTGTTTGTGCTGGCAGCCGGGGCTGATGTTCACGGGAACGGCGGTGCTGATCTGCTCGCGCTACCTGACGAGCTGGCGCGACGGGCGAGCGTTGAAAGTGATGGCCGGTGCATTGATCCCGCTCGCCGCGATGTTGATTTATTTCGCCGCCGTCGGCGCATTGTCTGACCTGTGGACATGGACGATGACTTTTAACGCCAGCGTCTATGCGCCGCGCCAGGTGAAAGGGCCGTTGAGCGCCCTGGCGTTTATCTGGAAGATTAGCCGCCAGCAACTCGGCAGTGACATCATCGCCGTCGTCCTGAGCGCCGCGGGACTGATCGGCTTCGGCGTCGAGCGGCTGCGCGCCTGGCGCAAGGGCGGCGGCCTGGCATCAGCCGACCTATTTCTTGATGCGCTGTTGATGCCGCCGCTGATTTATTTCGCCTTCTGCGTCGTCAATTTTCAAGGCGGCCCCGACCTGTTGCCGCTCTTCCCCTTCTTCGGCATCTTCACCGCATGGCTGGTGGTGGCAATCAGCCGCTTCCTTGCATCGAGCCAACGGGTCAGCGCCGCGCTCTCCGCAAGTTTAATCACCGTTGCGCCGGTGATGGCTAGCGTGCTGCTCTTAGCCATCCTGCTCGTGCGCGGGCTGACTTACGGAGGCGAATCCGAGGTGTCACTCGAAGATCAGCGCCGCGAGTTTCAAGCCGTCGCCGAGCGGCTGGAGCCGCGGGATCGAATTTACGTTCACGGCACTCTGGAAATTCTCGTGCTGCTCAACCGCGCGAACCTGAGCCCGTACATCATGTTTGACGAAGGCAAAGACGATTTCATCATGGCAAGGAAGTATGGCGGCTCGTTTCGCGCCTTTCTCGACGAGCTGGGAACTGCCGCGCCCGAAATCATCTCGCTGTCGCGCCTGAAGCATGTCACGCACGGGGCCGAGTTCGAGCGCTGGGTTCTGGGGCGTTATGACGTGCTGCCTGTCAGCGGCTATGATGACATCTACGTCCGCAAAGCAGAGTGAGAGCGATTCAGGAATGGTCGAGGAAGTTTCAAGCCGGTCAATGACGCCGATGGCGCAAGCCGCGCGCCGCTTACAAGCGTTCTGGTGCGAGCCGGCGGCGACGCGCCGGCTGGCGGTCATCGCCTTCGTGCTGGGCGCGCTCGTCATGCTGGCCTATCGCCCTTGGCGACAGTTCGAGGCGGGCGACACGGCGGTTTATGATTACATCGCGCAATCGATCCTGCGCGGCCAGATGCCCTATCGTGATGTCGTCGACATCAAGGGGCCGCTCGGCCCTTACCTGAGCGCCGCGGCAATCGCCGCGGGCCGTGCTGTAGGCTTGCGCGACATTCTTGCGGTGCGCTTCTTTCACCTGCTGATGGTTGGTTTGCTTTCAGCCGTGACTTATCTGGTCGGCGAAAGCTATCTGCGCAACCGGCTGGCCGCCCTCATCGCCTTCCTGATTCCGCTATTGCCGGAGCACTTCGCGCTAATGACGATCACCGGCACGCAGCCGAAGCTGCCGATGATTCTCTTTGGCATGCTGAGCTTGCTGCTGATCGCCAGGGATAAGCCATTCTGGGCGGGCCTCTGCTCGATGCTAGCGTGTTTGTGCTGGCAGCCGGGGTTGATGTTCACGGGAACGGCGGTGCTGATCTGCTCGCGCTACCTGACGAGCTGGCGCGACGGGCGAGCGTTGAAAGTGATGGCCGGTGCATTGATCCCGCTCGCCATTGTGCTGGCCTACTTCTATGCGCGCGGCGCGCTTGCGGACCTCTGGGCCTGGGCGATCACTTACAACTTCAGCGTCTTTGGCCCCGAAGCAAAGTCCGGCCTGAGCCAGGCGATCACCAGGCTGTGGCAGATCATCATCCGCGTCTTCCGGTACGATAGACCGCTGGTGATTCTCAGTCTGCTCGGCTTGCTGATGTTTGTGGGCACACGGCTGCGCGACAAGCTCAAAGGCCGCGCCGCGCTTGCCGCGCCCGATCTCTTCAGAGACGCCGCCGCCATCCCGGCGCTGGTCTACTTGGCCTTTTGCATGATCAATTTTCAGGCGAGCGCCGATTTGATCCCTTTCTTTCCCTTCATCGGCCTATTCGCCGGCTGGTTCTTTGTCGAGGCCGGGCGGCTGGCGGCGACCATAGCGACGCGCTGGCTGAAGCGCGGCCCGCGGCTCTGGCAACGCGAAGGGCTGATTCCGGCTGTCGCGGCTTGCGCCATCTTGCTTGTGCTTACGGCGCGCGTGGCGACTTACAGAATCGAAGGCCGGACGTTGCAGGACCAGGACGAGGAGTTCAAGACGCTTGCGGCGCTGCTCGCGCCTGACGACAAGATATTCGTTCACGGCACGGTCGAGATACTGGTGTTGTTGAACCGCCCGAATCTGAACCCTTACGTGCTGCTCGACTGGGACGCTGATAACTTCGCCGGCTCGCGCCACGCGGGCGGCTGGGAAGCGATCATGGACGAGATGAAAGCGCAGGCCCCCAAGCTGGTCGCCATCACGCGCCTGCGCGCCGTCACTCACCGCGCCGATTTCGAGCAGTGGGTCGAGCAGGATTACGACAAGCTGGAACTGTTCAAGTACGACCGCGTCTACATCAAGAAGGGTGACAAGTGACAAGTGACAAGAGGGATTACCCATACCGACGCTTGCCTGGATAAATCGTCTTGTCACTTGTCACTTGTCACTTGTCACTCCTCCTGCCGTTCGAGGATGACGACTTCGCCGAAGGTGGCGGTCGCGCGAAAGTTGCGCTCGATGTAATCGCGCAGCGGCGCGTAACGCTCTGCCGCCATGTCGCGGTCGCTTGTGAGAATCAGGTTGACGTGATTGGCGTCGAGCCCTTCAAGGGTGCGGGCGCGTTCCATTGCACTGACGCCGACGCCGCCCCAGAACTGCGCCCCCGACGGGTTGCGGCGGTCGGCCAGAAATAGATAAGACGAGCCGGCGTACGACTGCGGAAAGAAATAGCCATCCGGCGGCACGCGCTGTTGAATGTAAGCGACAACACTTTCAATCTCATTCGCCTGCGCCGGCGGAAAATAAACCCCGCGCCCGCGATCTAACGCCAACTCGGTGTTGCTCCTGAGCCGCGGGCCGGCGTCGAAGACGGTGTTGAACAACAAGCGCCCGCCGGCAAGCGCAAACGCCATCGTTAAGATCACCATCAACGGCGCGAGCAAGCCGGGCCTGGGAGCGCGGGCGTCTCGCCCGCCTATTTCACCCATGCGAAAGAAAGCGGGCGAGACGCCCGCGCTCCCAGGCGTTATCAGCACAAACAACAGCAAGACGACAAAAGGCATGGCGGCGATGGCTTGCTCGCGGGCGAATCGCGGGAAGGCTTCCATGAAGGCCGCCGCCGCCGCGACCGCTACGGCCAGCAGCGCGCGCCGCCCGCTCGCTTCCGTCTCTTTATTGAAGAGGACAACCGCCACCGCCGCGACGATGATCAGGATCGGCAGGTAAAAGATCAGCTTGTCTATGGCGCTCTGCGGGCCGAGCAGAAAGAAGGCGAGATTCGCAATGATCGTCGCGCCCCAGATCATCGATATCGTCGAGCGACTGACTTGCATCTTCATGGTGATGAGGCCAATCGCTGCCAGCGCCGCCGCGTAGAGCAGCGGCACATCCGGCGACGGCACGCTCGCCAGCCGGTTCAGCAGGAATTCGCCCGGCCCGAAGAGTAAAGCCCGCGTCATCGCGCCGAGCGCGTGCTGCGATTTCATGTAGATCAACACCGGCACGACCGGCAGCAGAAACCCCGCAAGCAGCGTCGCCGCGCGTCGCCATTGCCGCAACAGCGCCGACGGTCGCAGCGAGAGTCGTTCGTCATCAAGCAGCGCGACGATCAACGCTCCCGCCAGGGCATAAGCGCCGATGTTATGTTTGAACGTCGCCAGCACGCCGAGCGCGATGCCCGCGGCAAACAACAAGCCTGCGCGCGGCCTGCGCGCGTGTTTTAACAACAGCCATAAGGCGATGGCCAGAAACAACGCGCCGTAATGCATCGGCACGGCTTTGAAAGGGCCGTTCGGTCGCAGCCACACGAGCGCCAGCGCCGCGACGGCGAGCGCCTGACCTCGCGATAAAAGCTCGCGCCCGCTCAGGTAGATGAACAGCACGGTCAGCGTCTTGAAAACGAAGACGCCAAACAACGCGGTGTAGAGCGACACGCCGAACCACTGGAACAGCCGGGCATTCAGATAAAGCGTCTCCGGCGGATAGAGCGTGTGAAAATCGCGGTAAGGCACTTCGCCCGCGAGAATGCGTTCGGCGCTGTAGAGGTTGTAGCCGATGGAATAACTGAGCACGCTTTCACGGTTGAAGAGCGCGCCGTAGACGACTGCCGTCACCACGAGCACGGCGACGAGGGCGGCGACGTCTTTGAGGGTTTCAGCGCGGCGGCGTTGGCTGACGGGCGCGGGCGGCGCGATGGTTTTCATCGGCTGGATTATACGGCATCGAAGACATAAAATGCGCCATCGGATGTGGCGCAAGCTGTTAGCTTGCGCGAGGCTCTGCGCAAGCTAACAGCTTGCGCCACATGGCAACGGTTCTAATTCGGGTACTTCGATGACAAAGAAGCAATTTTACCTGGCCATCACTTTCGGCTTCATCCTGCTGGTCTTCGGCGTTCCGAGATTGAGCGCGTGGGCCGATCAAGACAAAGAGCGCGCCGCGTCCAGGCATATAGACTTTGTAAGAGAGATTCGCCCGATCTTTGAGCGGGCATGTTATTCGTGTCACGGCGCGGCGACGCAGGTGTCGGGCCTGCGGCTCGATGCGAAAAAGCCGGCGCTTGCCGGGGGGCAAGCGGGCCGCGTCATCATTGCCGGCCAGGCGACCGCGAGCCCGCTCTACCAGCGCATCGTAGGGCTCGGCGACCTGACGCGCATGCCAATGAAAGGCAAACCGCTCAGTGCCGCAGAGATCGAATTGATTCGCGACTGGATCGATCAAGGCGCGGAGTGGCCCGACGACACAGATGATTCCGAACGACCCGCCTGCGTCGGGTGCCCCGATCCGCAATCCGCAATCCGCAAACACTGGGCGTGGGTCGCGCCGCAACGTTCGCCGCTCCCATCCGTGAGCAACATTACATGGCCGAAGAACCCGATAGATCGCTTCATCCTCGCGCGCCTCGACCGCGAACGCCTCAAGCCGTCGCCTGAAGCCGACCGCATCACCTTGCTGCGCCGCTTGAGCCTCGACCTGATCGGGCTGCCGCCGACGCCCGAAGAAGTCGCCGCCTTTGTCAGCGACAAAAGCAAAGACGCATACGAGAAGCAGGTCGAGCGCTTGCTGGCATCCGCGCACTATGGCGAGCGATGGGGCCGTCACTGGCTCGACGCCGCGCGTTACGCCGATTCGGACGGCTACGAGAAAGACAAGCCGCGTCAGGTGTGGTTCTACCGCGACTGGCTGATCAAGGCGCTGAATCGTGATCTGCCCTACGACCGGTTCATCATCGAGCAAGTGGCCGGCGACCTGCTGCCCAATGCGACCCAGGATCAAATCGTCGCCACGGGTTTCTTGCGCAACTCGATGATCAACGAAGAGGGCGGCGTTGACCCCGAGCAGTTTCGCATGGAAGCGATGTTCGACCGCATGGATGCCATCGGCAAGAGCGTTTTAGGCGTCACCATCCAGTGCGCCCAATGTCACAATCACAAATACGACCCGCTCAAGCAGGAAGAGTATTACCGCCTGTTCGCGTTCTTGAACAGCTCGCACGAAGGCAGCGTCGCCGTCTACACGCCGGAAGAAGAAATGCAGCGCACGGCCATCTTTCGCCGCACGCGCGAGATCGAAGCCAACCTGCAACAGGGCCAGCCGGACTGGTTATCGCGCATGGCGAAGTGGGAAGCGCAAGTCAAAAGCGAGCAGCCGCAGTGGACAATCATCCGGCCCGCCGTTGACGACATTTCGACCGGCGGTGAAAAGATGCTACCGCTGGCGGACGGCTCGCTTCTGGCGCAGAGCTATGCGCCGACCAAGCACCGCTTGAAGCTGACCGTAAAGACCGAGGCGCAGAACATCTCGGCGATCCGCCTTGAATTGCTCCCCGACCCGAACCTGCCGATGGGCGGGCCGGGCCGCTCGATCAAAGGCACGGGGGCACTGACAGAGTTTGCCGTAGAGGCCGCGCCGCTCAACCTGTTCGCCAAACCGCTCAAGCTGAAGATTGTCAGAGCGACCGCGGACATCAACCCGCCGGAAGCCCCGCTCGAAGCCATCTTCGATGACAAGAGCAATCGCCGCCGCGTCACCGGCCCCATCGAGTTTGCCATTGACGGCAAGGACGAAACCGCCTGGGGCATAGACGCCGGGCCGGGCCGCCGCAACCAGCCGCGCAAAGCTGTCTTCACGCTCGAAAAGCCGATCAGCAATCCCGGCGGCACTGTGCTGACCTTTTACCTGACACAGAATCACGGCGGCTGGAACAGCGACGACAATCAGACCAACAATCTTGGGCGCATTCGTTTATCGATAACCAGTGCGGCGGACGCCGTCGCCGACCCGTTGCCGCAGCAGGTGCGCGAGATTCTTTCGATTCCGACTGAGCAGCGCACGCCGGCGCAGACGCAGGCGGTCTTCAGTTACTGGCGCACGACGGTCCCCGAATGGCAGGCGGCAAACGCGCAGATCGCCGAGCTGTGGAAGCAGCACCCCGAAGGCTCGTCGCAGCTCGCTCTGAGCGAGCGCGACGAAGCGCGCGAAACTCACATCCTGACGCGCGGCGATTTTCTGAAGCCGACCTTAGCGGTCACGCCCGGCGTCCCCGCTTTCCTTCATCCGATGCCCAAGGATGCGCCGCCGAACCGCCTCGGGTTTGCTCGCTGGCTGGTTGATCGCACCTCGCCGACAACGGCCCGCGCGCTCGTCAACCGCGTCTGGCAGGCTTACTTCGGCACGGGCATCGTCAGCACCTCCGAGAATCTCGGCACCCAGAGCGAAGCGCCTTCACATCCTGAGCTGCTCGATTGGCTCGCCGTCGAATTCATGGATAAAGGCTGGAGCATGAAAGCGCTGCACCGGCTGATTGTGACTTCGGCCACTTATCGCCAATCATCGAAAGTCACGCCGGAGCTTTACCAGCGCGACCCCTACAACCGTTTGCTTGCGCGCGGCGCGCGCTTTCGCGTCGAAGCCGAGATCGTCCGCGACATCGCGCTGGCGGCAAGCGGTTTGTTGAACCCGGCAGTCGGCGGCCCGAGCGTTTATCCGCCGGCTCCGGACTTCCTGTTCCAGCCGCCCGTCAGCTATGGCCCGAAAATCTGGAACGAGGCGAAGGGGCCGGATCGTTACCGCCGCGCCATCTACACGTTCCGTTACCGCTCGGTGCCATACCCTGTGCTACAGAATTTCGACGCGCCGAATGGTGATGTCTCTTGTGTGCGGCGGTCGCGCTCTGATACGCCTTTGCAGGCGCTGACGACGTTGAACGAACCGCTGTTTATGGAATCGGCGCGGGCGCTCGCCTGGTTGACGGTCAGGCAAGGCGGGCAGACGGATGAGCAGCGGCTCGCGTACGCCTTCCGCCGCGTGCTTTCGCGAGCGCCGAGCGCCGAAGAGAGCGCCGAGCTGCTCGGCCTCTTCCGCAAGCAGAAGGCGCGCTTCATCGCCGGCGAGCTGAATCCCTGGAACCTGGCGGCGAATGATCCGGACAAGCCGAACCCGCTGCCCCGTGACGTGACCATGGACGATGTCGCGGCCTGGACTGCCGTATCGCGCGTGCTGTTGAACCTTGACGAAACGATCACCAAAGAGTGAAGCCGAAAGTCGGAGCGAGCGCCATGAAAAGAAAACCAGATTCATCACCAACGCAAGCCGCCAGTCAGATCAGCCGCCGCTGGTTCATTGAACAATGTGGCGTCGGCCTGGGGGCCATCGCGCTCGGTCATCTGATGGGAGGCGCAGGCGTGGCCGCCGATCAGGTGACGGCGCAGGCCGACCCGCTCGCGCCACGCAAGCCGCCGCTCGCGGCGAAGGCGAAGAACGTCATTTTTCTGTTTATGGCCGGCGCGCCCAGCCACCTCGACCTGTTTGATTACAAGCCGCAGCTCGCCAAGTTCAATGGGACGCTGCCGCCGCCCGAGTTGTTGAAGGATTACCGCGCCGCTTTCATCAATCCCAACTCAAAGCTGCTCGGCCCGAAATTCAAGTTCGCCAGGCATGGACAATCGGGAGCGGAGCTTTCCGAGCTATTGCCGCATCTGGCAGGGATCGCTGATGATGTCGCCATCGTCAAATCGATGGTCACCGACGCCTTCAATCACGCGCCGGGGCAGTTGTTGATGAACACCGGCTCGATGATCTTCGGGCGACCGAGCATGGGCGCGTGGGTGCTGTATGGGCTGGGCAGCGAAGGCCGCGACCTGCCGGCTTTCGTCGTCTTCAGCTCGGGGAGCAAAGGCCCGAGCGGCGGCAACTCATGTTGGGGCAGCGGCTTTCTGCCGACCGTCTATCAAGGGGTGCAGTTCCGCAGCGGCGGCGACCCTGTGCTCTATCTTTCAAACCCGCGCGGTGTTGACGCAGGGCTGCAACGCGCGACGCTCGATTCCCTGAGCCGCCTGAACCAGATGCGGCTGGATGCGGTCGGCGATCCCGAAATCAGCACGCGCATCAACTCGTTCGAGATGGCGTTTCGCATGCAGAGCGCCGCGCCCGACTTGATGGACATCGCCAAAGAGCCGCCGCGCGTCCTTGAGATGTATGGCGCCGAGCCGGGCAAATCATCGTTTGCCAACAACTGCCTGCTGGCCCGCCGGCTGGTCGAGCGCGGCGTGCGCTTTGTGCAGTTGTATCACGAGGCATGGGATCAGCACGGCGCGCTGGTCAAGGATTTGAAGAAGAACTGCCAGGACACCGATCAGGCGTGCGCGGCGCTCATCAAAGACTTGAAGCAGCGCGGCATGCTCGATGACACGCTGGTCATCTGGGGCGGCGAGTTCGGGCGCACGCCGATGATGCAGGCGGGCGACGATGGCCGCGACCATCACCCCAACGCTTTCACGATGTGGCTGGCGGGCGGCGGCATCAAGCCGGGCATCACCATCGGCGAAACCGACGAGCTTGGCTTCAACGTCGCCAAAGACAAAGTTCATGTTCATGACCTGCACGCCACCATCCTGCGGCTGTTAGGGTTCGATCACACGAAGCTGACCTACCGATTCCAGGGCCGCGACTTTCGTCTGACCGACGTTCACGGCAACGTCGTCGAGAGCCTGCTTGCTTGAGCCCACGGCGAAGTCGCTCATTCTCATCCTTAGCCTTTCAGCAGGTGTTTAGAATTTGAAGACGAAGCCGGCCTGATAACGATAGTTGTGAAGCCAGTCACTGGTTGACGAAGAAATCGAGCCAACGCCGCCGCCGCCGGTCAGTCTGGTGTCGACGTCTGTGTGGATGGACAAATAATCGACCTGCGCGGCGCGAATCGCGTAATGCTTGCCCAGGTTGATGTCGATGCCGCCGCCGAAGGCCATCGCGAACTCCGTGTTGCTGGCACTAAACCCGCTCCCGCCTTTTTCGTCTCGCAGTTTCGAGTCGGCTCCACCAAACAGAGCATGCGCGAATAAGGTCACGGCCTTGGGGCGGTATGAGAACCGCGGACCGCCCAAAAAGGTATTGATACGGGTGTCCAGCTCCGGGATGAGGACGAGCGCTCCAGGCACCTGGATAGTCACCGGCCCGGAAGCGCCATGGTTGCTGGTAAATTCAAAAACCCCGCCGAAGTACTTACTGAGATTCCCCTGGATGCCCGCGCCATACCCGTGCAGCGTCTCGTTATCGAGAACGTCAAGGTCGGCAACATAGAGCGAATAGCTTCCCCACACCTCGACATGCGGGTGGTGCTGAGCCCGTGCGGATACCGACACAACAAACAAAACGGTAACGAGCAAAAAGATTCGTTTCATGCTGATTTCTCCATTGTGAGCAGTTTTTTACCGGTTGGATTGGATAGACAACCAAATGCCAAGCGTCACTTGATTTGCGCGGCAGTGGGCACGTGAATACCACGCATGGACATGCGGATTTTAGGTTTGAAGCGGGCGGGTGACTACTGGCAAAACTAACAGGTCGAATGGCGCAATCGCTCAAGTGACTTTACGGCCATTCCCTTCTCGACAGTCAAAAAGATGAGATAAACACAGAGACACAGAGGCACAGAGGTACACAGAGAGGACTCCGTGCCTCCGTGTCTCTGTGTCTCTGTGTTTTTCTTTGATGAACTTGTGAAGCGTTTTGCCGCTCTGTTAGCTTAAACGTTTAACGCGCGCCGCCTTCTCCCGTCATGCGCGGCGAGTCTCGAACCCAGAGGAGTAGGGATGTCCACCTCGAAACCTTCTGCCGCGCCGCAGGCCAACCCCTCGCCTGCCGCCAGCGCGGCAAATCAATCGCTGCCACTCGCGCGGCGACTGTTGCGCTACACGCTTGCCGGCGGCGTGGCGGCGTTGCTGCTCGCGGGGCTGGAGTGGGCTGAGACCAGCGTTCAGCTCACGCCGGTCTTCGCGTCGTTCGGCGAGCGGCTGATCTTCACCGCCTACTTCAGCATGAACCTCTTGAGCGGTGCTGTGATCGGCCTCGCGGTCGGCGCGGCCTTCTGCATTGGCCTTGCCTTACAAAAGAAACTCGCAAGCTGGATAGCGCGCGGCGCAATCCGTTGGCTGCACGAAGTGATTGCCGCGCTGATCGTTTGCGGCGTGTTCGCCTTCGCGCTCAACCAGCAATGGTACGCGCACCGCTTCGCCATGTCCTTAATCCGCGAAGCCGAAAAGATCGAGCGCCTGAACGCTCTGCTGCTCAACCATGAACGCGCCACCTCTTACCTGATCCTGCTGGCCTTCGTCATCTTTGCCGCAAGCCTCAGTTGGCTGGCGCACGCCGCGTCACGCTTTCCGTTCTGGCTCAGAGCGGCGTACCTCATGGCGCTCGCCTTGTTTGTGGGCATCGCTTACACCCTCGACGTGCGCACCGAGCCGCTGCTTTACGAGCACTCATTTCATCAATTGATGTTCGTGCTGGCGACTGCCGCGGGGATGGCGCTGGTGGCCACGGCTTATTCAACCTCGCCGCGCTTGCAAAGCGTCTGGCCGCGCCTGCGACCGACGACGCGGCGACTGATGACGATTACGGGGCTAGTTATCTTTATCGGCGCGCTGCTGTTCACGTTCTTCTACTTTGATCGCAATCAAAATCTCAAGGTGCAAATCTTTTCGCGCACCGTGCAGGCGAAAAAGCATTTCCGGTTGATTCAGTGGGCGGTGGATTTTGACCGCGACGGTTACTCGGCGATTCTCGGCGGCGGCGACCTGAATGACAATCGCGCCGACATCAACCCCGGCCAGTTGGAAGTTGTTTCTGACGGCACCGACAACAACTGCATCGGCGGCGACCTGACGCGCAAAGAGCTTGAGCGATGGCGGCGCGAGCGCGAGTCACACTACGTTGCGCCGCAAGCCGGGGCGCGGCGCTTGAATGTGATCTACGTCTTCATTGACGCGCTGCGGCCCGACCGCCTTGGCGCTTACGGCCACACACGCAACACCAGCCCGAACCTTGATAAGCTGGCGGCGCGCGGCACGGTCTTCGAGAACGCTTACACGCCGGCGCCGAATACCTTTGAAGCGCTGCCGAAGTTCATGCAGTCGTCTTACTGGGACGCGCAGTTGCCGACCTGGACGGAGGTGCTGGCGCAGAACAACTACAATGCGATTCTCTTTCCGCGCCGCATCGTCACCCTGCTGCGCCACGTGCGCGGCATGACGGTCGCGCCGCACTCCGCGGACGGCACCTTCGCCGGCTCGGTTGACACGGCGATTGATCTTCTAAGCAAAGCGCCGGCGGATCGCCCGTTCGCGGCTTATCTCTACGCCACAGACCCGCACCGCCCGTATCGCGTTCACGAAGGCTTCGACTTTGGCCGTAACGACAACGAGCATTACGACAGCGAGATTGCTTACGACGATCACCAGCTCGGTCGCCTGTTCGACTGGATGGAGCAAGCGGGCCGCATGAAAGACACGATGGTGGTGATTATGGCCGACCACGGCGAATCGCTCGGCGAGCGCGGCGTTCACAAGCATTCGTCGCAGCTCTACAACGAACAATCGCGCATCCCGATGATTATCTATGTGCCGGACACCGCGCCGCGCCGCGTCAGCGCCTATGTCAGCTCGGTTGATCTGGGAGCGACGATCTTAAACGCCGTCGGGTTGGATTACCCGAAAGATTATGCCGGCGTCAGCCTGATGCCGTTGCTGCGCGGCGAAGCGATGGCGCACCCGCCCATCTACGCCGAGCAGACGACCGAAGAAGATTCGCCGTACCTGCCGCCGGAAAAGAATCTGGTGCCGAACGGCAAGAAATACATGGTCATCACTCAGGACGGCTTCAAGCTGGTTTACAACCGCGACTACTACGCCTTCGAGCTGTTCGATTTGAAAAACGATCCGGGCGAAGTCCGCAACCTCTATAATGCGCAGCCTGAGCGCGCCGCAGAGATGCGCGCCCTGCTCGGTCGCTATATTGATGTGGTGCAGGCGAGCCGCCCCGCGGATGCCGACGAAACGCAATATCACTTTGGCCCGACCCGTGGCCGCGAAGAAGGCGACGACCCCGCGGGCGGAGAAGAGCATTAGCGGCGTGCCTCGACAGTCGAAACAAAGCGCCGTATGATGGCAGCTCAATACGGATAAGGCGGATCAATAGATGAGCACACGGTCAAGAAAGATAGGCAGGTCGTCGGCAGCGGCGCTGGCGGTTTTCATTATCGGCGCTGGCGCGCTGGCTACTCGTTGCGCCGCGCAAGCCGGCAACTCTGCGACCGCGCAGGGCACGGCGGCGCAGAATTACTTTACCGATGTCGAGCTGGTCAATCAGGACGGCAAGCCCATGCGCCTGTACAGCGATCTGATGAAAGACCGTGTGGTCATCATCAACGCTTTCTTTACCACCTGCACCAGCATCTGCCCGCCGATGACCGCTAATCTGAGTAAGGTGCAGAACTGGCTGGGCGACCGCCTCGGCAAAGAGGTGCAGATGCTTTCAATCAGCGTTGACCCGCTGACCGACACGCCGCCGCGCCTGAAAGACTACGCGCAGAAGTTCGGCGCGCGGCCCGGCTGGTACTTCCTCTCCGGCAAAAAAGAGAATGTCGAATTCGCGCTGCACAAGCTTGGGCAGTTCGTCGAAGAGAAAAACGATCACACCAGCATCGTCATTATCGGCAACCTGCGGACGGGGCTCTGGAAAAAAGCTTTCGGCCTGGCAAAGCCGGATGAGCTGATTAAAGTGGTTGAGAGCGTCTTGAACGATAAGCCGGTGGAATCGAAGTAAGACCTCAGGCTCAATCCCCTCTGCTTTCTAAAGACTGTTCGCTGACGCGCTGCTGCTTAATTGCCTCTGCCAGCCAGCGCCGCGTCGCACTCGGCGAGCTTGCGGGTTAACTCATCAGGCTTGTCTGAGCTGTCGCCCTGCAAGAGATTGCGGCTGCGCAGGTCGTTGTAAATCGTTTGACCCTGACTGTACGACGAGCGCGCCGCGCGCCAGTGCGCCGCCGACTTGCGACTTGCCGCCAGCCGCGCCTGTACGTCGCCCAGCACCAGATAGGCGTCGGCGAGCGCCGTCCGCGCTTCGACGTTCGCCGCATCTTCTGATGACAGCCCTTCAAGGATCAGCCGCCCGCGCTCGATGCTGTCAATCGCCGCCGCCATCTCGTCACCCGCCGCCTGCACTTTGCCGAACTTAATCAAGCCGTCGGCCAGATAACTTTTCATCTCGGCGTTGTCCGGGTTCGCGCCGGAAATCTTTTCGAGGATCGCCAGCCCTTTATGATAATGATCGAGCGCGGCGCGGCGGTCGCCCGAACGCGCCAACAGCTCGGCGATGTTGTCATAGCCGATGCCGAGATCGAATTGCGCATCCACATTGGCCGGGTCGGCGGCGGCCAGGGCTTCGTCCGATGCGAGCGTCTTACGCTGATAGCCGAGCGCTTCGCTAATGTTGCCCATCGAAGCCAGCGTGTCGGCGATTTTTTCGTTGCTGGCGGCGACGGCGCGGCGGGCCGGGGCGCTCGACGGGTCTTCGGCGGCAAGCGCCTCGCGAATCGCCAGCCCTTTGCGGTAATGCTCAAGCGCGTCCGCCGCGTCGCCGCCGGCCATCAGCATGTCCGCGACCTTGTTGCGCATCAACGCCAGGTCGCCGCGCGCCCGCGCCGAAGGCTCGGCTTCGACAGACTTCTCGGCCAGCTCAAGCGCCTTGCGAAAATGATCGAGCGCAGCAGTATTCTCGCCGGTCTGCGCCAGCACCTGCCCAACCTTCAAATAACCGATCATCGCCGTGCGCCGCCACTCGCCATCGTCTGCGCGCGCGGCGGCGATGGGTTGCGAGATCGACAGCGCCTTGCGTTGATGTTCGAGCGCGCCCGTCGTATCGCCGGTCGCCAGCAGCACATCGCCGATGCGCTCGTAACTGACCAGCAAGTCGCGCTGCATCTGGATGTCGTTCGGGTGATCTTTGACCAGCGCCTCGCTGATGGCCAGCGCCTTGCGATAACTGTCGAGCGCCCCCTGTGTGTCGCCGAGGTTCGATTCGAATGGGTAGCCCTGCACGTCGCCGACTTTTTGATAAGCCTTCGCCAGCTCGCGCTGCAACTGCGCATCGCCGGCGGCCTCTGTGGCAAGGCTGTCGAGGTATTCGAGCGCCCGCGTCACCAGCAGCTCGCGCACAGGGGTCGAGCCCGGCAGCGGCTCGATGCGGTCGTGGATCTCGAACATGAACGAGTTGGCGAGCCGCCGAACGTCGTTGAAGCGGCGCTCGGCGCGCGCCCGTTGACGATTGATGGCCAGCAGCCCGCCACTCAGCATCAGCAGGATCAACAGCGCCGCAACGACGCCGGCTTTGTGGCGCGCGACGAACTTGCCGGCGCGGTAAGTGAAGGTGTCTGTGCGCGCGATCACCGGCAAGCCGTCGAGGTGGCGTTGAATGTCGCTGGCGAACTGCTCGACCGAGGCGTAACGCCGCTCAGGCTCCTTGCGCATGGCCATCAGCACGATGTTGTCGAGGTCGCCGCGCAGCCTACGACTCAGGGCTTTCGAGCGCGGCGCGCGGGTTGGCGGTCGCGAGTTGTCCTGAGCCTCTGTGCTGACCGTTTCCGCTTGCTGTTGCAGCTCGGTCGCCAAGGCTTCGCCGCGCGGCCCGTCGGCCACCGCTGTGCTGGGCCTGAACGGCTCCTGTTCGCAGATGGCCCGGACGATATCTTGCGGCGAGCGGCTCTTGATTCGATAAGGACGCCGCCCGGTGAGCAACTGGTACAGCACGACGCCGAGCGAATAGATGTCTGTGGAGATGGTGATCGGCTCGCCGCGCGCCTGCTCGGGGCTGGCGTATTCCGGCGTCATCATGCCGTGGCCGGTCGCGCCCGTATCAATCAGGCCCTCGCTCTGCGTCGGGTCGAGCAGCTTGGCGATGCCGAAATCAACCAGCTTCGGCTCGCCGTCGGCGGTCACCAGGATGTTCGACGGCTTAATGTCACGGTGAACGACGAGCTTTTGATGAGCGTAGTGAACCGCGGCGCAGACCTTGCGAAAGAGCTTCAGCCGTTCGGCAGTCGCGAGTTTGCGAGCGTCGGCGTAGTCGGTGATGGGCTGGCCTTCGATGTACTCCATGACGAAGTAGGGCAAGCCGTCTTCGGTCGCGCCGCCGTCTAAGAGTCGCGCAATGTTCGGGTGATCGAGCGCGGCGAGAATCTGCCGCTCATTGCGGAAGCGGCGGACGATGAAGCTGCTGGCCATGCCGCGCCTGACCAGTTTGATGGCAACCTGCTTTTTGTACTGCGCGTCGGCACGCTCGGCCAGGTAGACCGCGCCCATGCCGCCTTCGCCGATTTTGCGAATGACTTGATAAGGGCCGATGTTCGAGAGCCGAAACATCTCGGCCTGCTCGTCGCCGGACAAGCCGATGGTGGCGGCTTCAGCTAGCGCGCCGGTCGCCGCTTCAACGGTGGGCGCTTCGACCGTCGGTAAGTCTGTGCGGACCTCTGTGGGCTGCGAGGGAGCGAGCCGGGCTTCGACTTCGCGCCTGAGCGCCAGGTCGCCGGCGCATGCCTCGGCGACAAACGCGGTGCGCTCGCGCGGCGCTCGCCTGAGCGCCGCTCGGAGAATCGATTCAACCTGCTGCCGGCGATCAAGGTTCGATGGTCCACTGCTCATATGCTTAAAACTATACTGAGCCGGAAAACCTCTGAGCAAGATCAGCAACCGTTCATCTCTCACGCAGTCGTTGTCACCAACGGTTCAGCTCTGGCGCGCTTCGGGCGCGTGCCCATGAGCATTATGATTTAAGAGACCTCCGCGCCTTCGATGACTTGCCGCAAGATCGCCGCCTCGACCGTAGGCGTTGCGCCGACCTGCGAGGCGACCCATGCGCCCAGCAGGTTGGCGGCCCGACCGATCTCGGCTAGCCGCGCGCCGCGCAAGTAATGATGCGCGAGCGCCGCCGTGAACGCGTCGCCCGCGCCGATGGCGTCGGCGGTCGTCACCGGAATCCCCGCGTGGCTGACGGCCTCGGCGGCGTTGACCAGAAGGCTTCCGTGCGCGCCGCGCGTCACGCAGACCATCTCAAGCGAGTAAGCGCGCAGCAAGGCCCGCGCCCGCGCTTCATCCGTATCGCCCGCAAGATCGAACATCGCCGCGACGATGGGCAATTCCAGATGGTTGAGCTTGACGACTCTTGCCTGCCGCAGCGAATCGCCGAGAACCTCTGCCGAGTAGAACGATTGCCGCAGGTTGACATCGAACACCCGCAAGGCATCCTTGCGGGTGGCGCTTAAAAACTTGCGAATCGTTTCGCGTGACGCCGTCGAACGCTGCGCCAGCGCGCCAAAACAGACAGCGTCGGCGTCGACGGCCAGCGCCTGCCATTGTGGCGTGAACTCCAAAAAGTCCCATGCCGCCATTTCGGTGATCGTGAAATCCGGCTGCCCCTGTTCATCGACGCGCACCCGCACGGTGCCGGTCGGGCGCGTGTCATCGCGCTGAACATAAACGGTCGGCAAGCCCGATTGGTGCAGGCGTTGCAGCGTTTTATGTCCAAGCTCGTCGCTGCCGACGCGGCTGGCAACGACGGCGTGATTGCCCAGCAGGCTGGCGAAATAGGCGAAATTGGCCGGCGCGCCGCCGAGCCGCGGCCCCGCAGGCAGCAAATCCCAAACGATCTCGCCTAAACCGACGATGGTATAGCGGCCAGAAGTCATCTCGTGTGCATGGGCGCGCCAGGTGTTGCTTCGTTCGTGAAAGAAAATCTCTACCTTCGGACCTGGCGGTGATCGGAATATTTTTCGCCGCTAATATAGTGCAAAAGCGGCAGCCGGTCAAAAGCGGCGCGTCGGCAAAGCCGCTCAGGCTTGCATATCCGTAGCGCGGCGGCATCTAATGTAAGAAGGACGCCGGTGGGTGCGCGACGCGGCTTGAGCGCGTCAACGGATTATTTGGATTTGTCTTATGGCTGAATTATTCGAAGGTTATGAAATCTCGCTGTCGCGGTCGCCCGACGGCAGGCCGGTGGTGACGACCGATGCCAATGTGCCGATGGCCAATGGCTGCATGATCGGCAACCCGGATACCGACGCTGACCTTATTTATGTCCATCTCGATGTGCGGCGCGACGGCAGGAAATTCGCCGTCTGGGTTTGCGTGTCTAACGATCACTTGCAAAAGCCGGATCTGGAATCGGCCATCATTGCGGATAAAGGCCCGGAGATTATTGCCGCCGTCCAAGTTATGGAAGCCGCCTGATGCCTTGGAGCGTCGGGCTTTTGCTTGACGCAAAACACGCCGGCTGAAGTTGAAGCCGCTCAGACGAGCGCCTCATCACACACCTCTCGCATACGGCAACCGGCACAGCGCCCGCTCTCGTCATGGCTGCGATGCACATCGGCGGCGAGCCGCGCCGCGCGCATATCATCGATCACGTCGAGCAACACGACGCGCAACTGCGGCGTGTAATCCACCCTGACCTCGGCGTCGCGGTAGCGAATGATGCCGCAATCAATCTCCGGGTCGAGCAGGTCTTCGACCAGCAAACAGTAGGCGGCGAGCTGTAAGATATGTGAGTCATAGGGCTGGCCGCTTGCGGGCAGACGCGCCGATTTGACCTCGACCGGGATGATGCCATCGCCTGTGTCCACCAGATAGTCGGGCCTGCCGATCAAGCCGAAGCGTTCCGAGACCAGCGGACGTTCGACCTTGCGCCCGTATTCGTCGGTCGTCGCCGGGCCGAGCTTGCCGCTGACGAATCCCGTGTCGCTATAGATAAGCTTGCCTTCAGGCAATCCGGTCTGCGAGGCCGCGCGATGCGCCACGCGGTCAATCGTCGCGGCGAGCGCTATGCAAATCGCGAAAGCAACCAGCAGCCAGATCATGCGAACCACCTGAAGACGATCACGACGGCAATCGTCAGCGCGACGACGAACAAGAGCAAGGACCACGCTTTCAGCCGCCGCACCCGCCGCACCGCCCGGCCATGCTCGCGGTGCCATGCCTCGCCCGCGGCGCGCGCCTTGCCGCCCGCGGTCGGGTGATGGCCGTCGAGCCTGAGCCGCCAGGCGCGGGCGCAATAGGCATACTCGCCGATCTCTGAAGCGCGAATGAACCGGCCACGGCTTTTCCGCATAGTTCATTTATCGCCTCACAACCCGCAGATGCGCAATCGCCGGCGCGGTAAGCGTTGCCGGCTGACTCACCAATCTCTCACGCATTGCTCACGTCCTCTCATCCCCTGCAAAACATCCCGCCCGCGCCTGTCGGCATCAGAGCCGCCTGACAAGCACCGGTCGCCTGCATTCGACCGGCGAAAAACTCGTTCACCAGGAGGCATCTCATGGTTCACAGGATCACCGCCATCGTCGTCTTCTACCTCGTCGCCGTCGCCGGCTGGGTCTTTCTCGCCGGCACGATCACCTACCGCACAGGCAATCAGGACGATTCGATCAAGCGCGAAGTCAGCCAGTTGTGGGGCACGCCGCTCGAACAGCGCGCCCCCTCGGCGCGGCTCAGCGTCGAGCGTAAGACCGACACCGAAGTTACTAACCCCATGACGCATCAGCGCATGGTCAATCAAACGACGACGACCGAAGAGTCCGACCTGCCCATCACCCAGAACAACATCCGCACGCGCTTTGAGCTGGACCAGCGACAGAAGGGGCTGCTGTGGTATTCGACCTATCGCGTTCACTTCGCGGGCCGCTATGTCTTCGAGAACCCGCAGGACAAGCGCGGCGAGATGGTCGTCAGTTTCACTTTCCCGTCGGCCAACGGCCAGTATGACGAATTCAAATTTGAAATGGACGGCAGCCCCGTGCCTTTCACGCGCGGCAAGAACGATGTCGTCGTCGCCCGCATCATCTGCGAGCCGAAAGCGCGCCACGAGTTGTTTGTCACTTACCTGACACAGGGGCTCGACCGCTTCGTCTATCGCTTCGGCGACGGCATCACCGAGGTGCGCAACTTTCAGATGGTCGCGGTCACAGAGAACTTCGACCGCTACGACTTCCCGCAGATGACCCTGTCGCCGACGACCAAGGAGCGCGCCGGCGGCGGTTGGGAGCTGACCTGGAACTACGCCGATCTGATCTCCGGCAATGGCATCGGCGTCGAGATGCCGCAGAAGATCAATCCCGGCCCGATGGCGGCGCGCATCTCGTTTTTTGCGCCCGTCTCGCTGGGCTTTTTCTTCTTTCTGATCTTCATCATCTCGGTGCTGAAGAAGATCGAGCTGCACCCGATGAATTACTTCTTCCTCGCCGCTTCGTTCTTCGCCTTCCACCTGTTGCTGGCCTATCTCGTCGATCACATCTCGATCCATGCGGCGTTTGTCATCTGCTCGATGGTGTCGCTGATTCTGGTGGTGTCGTACATGCGGCTGGTGGTCGGCAACCGCTTCGCGTTCTTCGAAACGGCGCTGGCGCAGACGGTCTACCTGATCGGCTTCTCCTACGCCTTTTTCTTTGAAGGCTTCACCGGCCTGGCAGTCGCCATCGGCGTCATCAGCACGCTCTTTGTCGTCATGCAGATGACCGCGCGGATCAACTGGTCAGAGAAATTCCGGCTCGCCGGCGCAGGCGTCAAAGAGCTGGATAAGCCATAGCCGTTTCTTGATGCCCCGCAGACGCGCCGCTACAATACGAGAGGTGAAAAGCATAACCGTAGGAATCAGCGGCGCGAGCGGCGTCATCTACGCGCAGCGGTTGATGATGCAGCTCGAAGCCAGCCCCGAAGTGCGGCAGATCAATCTAGTCATCAGCGGCCCGGCGCGGCGCGTGATGGCCGACGAATTGGACATTCAGGCGACCGCCGACACCGAGCAGATGATTGCTCAGTTGACGGGCCGCCCGTCTGCGAAAACCGTCTTCTTTCACGCGGGCGACATCGGCGCGGCCATCGCTTCGGGATCATACCCGGTGGACGCGATGGCGATTATTCCTTGCTCGGCTTCAACGCTCGGCGTGCTGGCGTCGGGCGCGGCGCGCAACCTGCTGCACCGCGCCGCCGATGTCTGTTTGAAAGAAGGCCGCCGCCTGGTCATCGTGCCGCGCGAGACGCCGCTTTCGACCATTCACCTTGAGAATATGCTGCGGCTGCGGCAGGCGGGCGCGATGATCGTGCCGGCGATGCCGGCGTTTTATCACCGACCGGCGGACATCAACGCGATGGCCGACCATTTTGTTTACCGGGTGATGGATCACCTCGGCGTCGCGCACTCGGAAGAGACCGTCTGGCGCGGCGACTTAAGGGTGACAAGTGACAGGTGACAAGTGACAAGACGTTGTCACGCCGTCTCGTGGTAAGACCTATGCCGCGCAGCGCTTCTTGTCACTCGTCACTTGTCAATTGTCACTGTTAAAGCTATGTCGAACGCTCCTGCTACAAAGATGCCATTCGGTGAGCGGCTTCGCGTGACGCTCGAAATGATCAAGATCGAGCACACGCTATTCGCCTTGCCGTTCGCCTTTCTCGGCGCGACGCTGGCCGCCCGCGAAGCCGCCATGCAGCCGGCGAGTTTTTGGATTGCGAAGCTCGTTTGGATCACCCTGGCAATGGTCGGCGCGCGCTCGGCGGCGATGACCTTTAATCGCATTGCCGACCGTCGGATCGATGCCGCCAACCCGCGCACCGCGACGCGCGCTTTGCCCGCGGGCTTGCTCGACGTGCGCTTCGCGTGGGCCTTCACGGTCGCCGCGTCGCTGCTCTTTATCGTGGCCGCCTCGCAGCTCAACCGCCTGGCGCTGTTGCTGTCGCCGGTGGCGCTGGGGTCGGTCTTTCTTTACTCCTACACCAAGCGCTTCACGTCGCTGTCGCATCTCGTGCTGGGCTGGTGCCTGGCCATCGCGCCATCGGGCGCGTGGATCGCGATCAAAGGCGAATTGAACTGGCTGCCGGTGCTGCTGTCGCTGGCGGTGATGCTGTGGACTGCCGGCTTCGACGTGCTGTACGCCTGCCAGGATTACGAGTTTGATCGGCGCAGCGGCCTGCATTCGATCCCGCAGCGCTTCGGCATCCATCGGGCGTTATGGATCGCCCGCACGATTCACGCGCTGATGTTTGCGACGCTGGTTGTTTTTTTTGCGGCGGCGCATCTCGGCTGGCTGGGGCTTGCGGGTGTGCTGCTGACCGGAGCCCTGCTGGTTTACCAGCACAGCATCGTGCGTGCCGATGACCTGTCTCGGTTGAACGCGGCGTTCTTTACGACCAACGCATTCGTCAGCGTGATCCTCTTCGTCACCATCGCCGGCGACATCTTTCTGCTCAAATGATCGTTTGCTATGTGGCGCAAGGCGGTTAGCTTGCGCATGGACTCGCGCAAGCTAACCGCCTTGCGCCACATCCCGGCAAAGGCGGCGCGAATTCACACTTTCTGATTTGAGATTTCTGTTGCTTCCCTGGACAATCTGACTATGTGCGGAATCTGCGGCGTTGCCGGTCAAGCCGACGAAGCTTTGCTGAAAGCGATGCTGGCGCGCATCGCCCATCGCGGGCCGGACGACGAAGGCATCTATCTGACACACACGACAAGCGGCCAGTCGGTCGGGCTCGGCCACCGGCGGCTTTCGATCATTGACCTGTCGCCCGCCGGCCACGAGCCCATGCGCGATGCAAGCGGCGAACTCTGGTTGACCTTCAACGGCGAAATCTACAACTTCAAAACCATCCGGCGCGAGCTCGAAGCCGCCGGCCATCGCTTTCGCTCGGACAGCGACGCCGAGGTTATCATTTATGCTTACCGCGAGTGGGGCCGCGATTTTCTGACGCGGCTCAACGGCATGTTTGCCCTGGCGATCTGGGACGCGCGCGACCAGTCGTTGTTGCTGGCGCGCGACCGGCTCGGCATCAAGCCGCTTTATTACGCCGACACGCCTGCCGGCTTCGCCTTCGCTTCCGAGATCAAAGCCCTGCTCGCCATCCCCGGCATTGAACGTCGGGTTGATCTTGCGGCGCTCGACCAGTTCATGACTTTTCTGTGGACGCCCGACCCGCGAACCATCTTTCAGGGCATCCACAAGCTGCCGCCGGCGCATTATCTGGTCTATCAAAACGGCCGCGCCGAAACCTTCGAATATTGGGACGTCGATTTCAACGAAGACGACACGCTCACGGAAAGCGAATGGGTCGAGCGGCTGCGCGAGCAGGTCAAGCGCAGCGCCGCCATGCAGATGGTCAGCGACGTGCCGCTCGGCGCTTTCCTGTCGGGCGGGCTCGATTCGTCGAGCCTTGTCGCGCTAATGACCGGGGCGAGCCAACAACGGCTGACGACCTACACCTTCGGCTTCAAGCCGGAAGACCTGCGCTATGACATTCTCGAAGACGACGTGAAGTACGCCCGCGTCGTCGGGCGCGAGCTTGAAACCGATTATCACGAAGCCTTTCTTGAACCGCAGGTCATTGATCTGCTGCCGAAGCTGGTCTACCACCTGGACGAACCCGTTGCCGACCCGGCCATCATTACGAGTTATTTGATCTGCCGGGCGGCGCGCGAGCGCTTGACGGTGCTGATTTCAGGGATGGGCGGCGACGAAGTCTTCGCCGGCTACCCGCGCCACGCGGCGGTCAAGGTCGCCGAAGCCTACAACCTGATCCCGTCGTTCATCTCGCGCCCGGTGGCCGCCGCTCTGCCCGGCGCGCGCCCAGGCCGTTTGACGGCGCTGTTTCGCAACACCAAGAAGCTGGCCCGCTCGGCCCGCCTTCCCGAACGCGAGCGCTATCTCGGGTTTGGAACTTACTTCACAGAAGCCGACAAGGCCGAGCTGTACGCCGGCCCGTTGCGCGACGCGGCGCATGACTTTGACGCCTACCGCGAGCATCGCCGCTACTTTGATCGCGTCGCCGGCCAGGACTTCATCAACCAGATGCTCTACGTTGACCTGAAGACTTTTCTGCCGTGTCTCAACCTGACCTACACGGACAAGACGAGCATGGCCAGCTCCGTAGAAGTGCGCGTGCCGCTGCTCGATCACGAGCTGGTCGAGATGGCGGCGCGCATCCCCGCGCGCTTGAAGTTGAAAGGGCTGACGCGCAAGTACATCTTGAAGCGGGCGGCGGAAGCGTGGCTGCCGCGCGGGATCATTTATCGCAAGAAGGCGGGATTTAGCGCGCCGCTGCGCGCATGGCTGGCGCGCGACCTGCGCCCGATGGTCGAGGAGCTGTTATCGCAAGCGAACATCGCGCGGCGCGGCTATTTCGATTACCCGACGGTGCGACGCTTGATTGACGACAATCTATCGGGCCGCGAAGATAACAGCTTGAAGATTTTTCAGCTGCTAACTTTGGAGCTATGGCACAGGGCCTTCATCGATTGATTGCGTGAATATGGCTCAAGACCTCAAAACCCGCGTTCATGATTTCTGGCAGGCGAACCCTTGCGGCTCCAAGTTCGCCGATGCCGAGATCGGCTCGCGCGAATTCTTCGACGCCGTCGAGCGGCACCGTTACCGCACCGAATCGCACATTCCCGCGGTGATAGACTTCCCGCGCTGGCGCGACCGCGATGTCATCGAAGTCGGCTGTGGGCTGGGCACCGACGCCATCAACTTCGCCCGCCACGGCGCGCGCTATACCGGCGTTGATCTGACGGAAGCCTCCATCGCGTTGGTTGAAAAACGCTTCGCGCTCGAAGGCCTGTCCGCCCGCTTGCGGGTTGCCGACGCCGAAGCGCTGCCGTTTGCCGACGAGAGCTTTGACCTGTTTTATTCGCACGGCGTCCTGCATCACACGCCCGACACCCAGCGCGCCATTGACGAAGCGCATCGCGTGCTCAGGCCCGGCGGCACGGCGATGGTGATGCTCTACCACCGCAGCTCTTATAACTATCGCGTCAACATCATGACGCTCAGGCGGCTGGGGGTGCGCCTGCTCGGGTTTGATTGGGGGCCGCGCCTCGTTCGCCGTTTGACCGGCGAAGACGAAACGCGGCTCTTAGAGCTTCAGCAAGCTTACAGGCGCGACCCGCGACGGTTGCTTGCGCCCGAGGAGTTCTTGAATCAGAACACCGATGGCGCCGGCAATCCGCTGGCGCGCGTCTACACGCGCCGCGAAGCCGCGCGCATGTTTGCGCGCTTCCGCGAGGCGCGCACCGAAGTCCATTTCTTAAATAAGCGATGGATTCCGCTCGTCGGTCGCTTCCTGCCGCAGACGGTCGAGCTTAGGCTAGCAAGCCGTTGGGGCTGGCACCTCTGGATCATCGCGAGGAAGTAGGCAGGAAGCAGGGAACAGGAAGCAGGAGGCAGGAGGCAGGAGGCAGGGGTAGCGAGATAAGGACAAATCACCGTCGTCTTGAAGCATCAGCCGAAATGCTACCCTGGCACCGCTTCCTGGCTGCCTCCTGCCTCCTGCCTCCTGCCTCCTGATTTGTCCGCTATGAAAAACATTCTCATCACCGGCGGCGCGGGATTCATCGGCAGCCACCTCGTTGATTACTTGATGAGCGAGGCGGCGGGCGTGGCGCTCGGCTTGCGCCAGGGGCCGCGCATCACGGTGGTTGATAACTTCGACGATTTTTATGATCCGGCGCTGAAACGCGCCAACGTCGAGTCGCACCGCGGACGCGACAACTTCGAGCTGGTCGCCGCCGATATTACGGATGCCCGCGCGATGAATGAGTTATTCGCGCAGCGGCAGTTTGACGCCGTCGTGCATCTGGCGGCGCGCGCTGGTGTCCGCCCATCGCTCGCCGACCCGCTGGCTTACGAAGCGACCAACGTGCGCGGCACCTACGCGCTGTTGGAAGCGGCGCGGCGCGGCGGCGTGCGACAATTCGTCTTCGGCTCGTCGAGCTCGGTTTACGGCATCAACGCGCGAGTGCCATTTTGCGAAGACGATGCCATCAGCCGGCCCATCTCGCCGTATGCCGCGACCAAGATCGCCGGTGAAGCGGCGTGTCACGTCTACAGCCATCTTTATGGAATGCGCGCGGTCTGCCTGCGCTTCTTCACCGTTTATGGCGCGCGCCAGCGACCCGACCTGGCCATCCACAAATTCGCGCGCTTGATCGAAGCGGGCCGCCCCATACCCCTCTATGGCGACGGCACGACGGAGCGCGATTACACTTACATTGACGACATCATTGCCGGCGTCGTCGCGGCGCTCGGCTACGAGGCGAGCGCCTACGAAGTGATTAATCTCGGTGAATCGGCCACGGTCGAGCTGCGGCGGCTGGTCAAGCTGCTCGAACAGGCGATGGGCAAGCGCGCGCTGATCGAGCCGCAGCCGGCACAACCCGGCGACGTTCCCCGCACCTGCGCCAATATCGAAAAAGCCCGCCGCCTGCTCGGCTACAACCCGCAGACGCCGATTGAGACCGGCGTCGAAAAGTTCATCGCCTGGTTCAGAGCCGAGCGCCGCGAGCCATAACGTCTCAGGGGATACCCTTATTGTCTCATATGATGAGGCTCCGCCGGTCTTCAGGCGGTTCAGCGAGGAATGGTTATTGCTCATTGGTGAGATGAGTACGCTCGGACGTAACACGTGACGCTGCATCCGTCAAATTCCTGCCCTGTAGTTTTAGACTGCTTTCCGAGGTTGAGAATGTGAACGACAAAGAAATCAGTATTCTCCTCGTTGATGATGATGTCGACACGACGAAGATGCTGGGTCAGCTTTTAGGGCTGACGCTGGCGCGACAGCACCATTGTTATACCGCCGCCAGCGTCGATGAAGCCTTCAAGCTGCTCGACGCCAGTTTCTTTCACCTCGTCATTACAGACATCAATATGCCCGGGACGACAGGGATCGCGCTGTGTCAGCGAATCTATGAGTCCCATCCGACCACCGTGGTCATCATGATGTCGGCGATGACCGACATCAATTACGCCATCGAGGCGATGCGCGCCGGCGCATTCGATTACCTGGTCAAGCCGATTCACGCCGCGCCACTGACAGCGGCCATCGAGCGCGCGCTCGGCTATCAAGAAACTTTGATGAAGCGGCATTACTGCGAGCAGTCGCTCGAAGAAGAGGTGCGCGACCTGTTCGCGCTCAACGCGCGGGTGCGCAGCTCGCGCAACCAGCAAGCTGCCGGCGAAACGCTGCGCACCGACGCCGCGGGCCGCAAAGGATAATGGCTTTCCACCCCTTGCGCGTGTCCGCTTACTAACCCGAACGCGCAAATCCGCGAGACGCTTGCGGCGTTGCCTGAGGCCGATGGCGCGCTACACCGCAAGCGTCTCGCCAGACCTGCTTGCCTATCGCCACCCGCCAGTCTACTATCCTTGCTTGCAGAAAAAATCTGCCCGCACTTATGAAGGAATACCGCCTAACACCGGTACGCGAAGCCGACGGCGCGAGGCCGGAGCTGTCCGTCTTTCTGCCGGTCTACAACGAAGCCGAGAACCTGCCGCCGCTGCATGACAGGCTCACCCAGGCGCTCGCCGAGCTGGGCCGCAGTTACGAGATTCTCTACATCGATGACGGCTCGACCGACGCGAGCCTGGCGCGGCTGCGCGAGATCGCCTTGCTCGACGAGCGCGTGCGGGTCATCGCCTTGCGCCGCAATTATGGCCAGACGGCGGCCATGAGCGCCGGCATCGATTACGCGCGCGGCGACATCCTGATTCCGATGGACGCGGATCTGCAAAATGACCCGGCCGATATTGGCCGGCTGCTGACGCGCCTCGACGAAGGCTACGACGTGGTGTCGGGGTGGCGCAAAGACCGCAAAGACCGCTGGCTGACCCGGCGGCTGCCTTCGCATCTGGCCAACCGTCTGGTGTCGCGCATCGCCGGCATCACCTTGCATGACTATGGCTGCTCGCTGAAAGCCTACCGGCGCGAGGCGCTCACGGATGTCAAGCTTTACGGCGAGATGCACCGCTTCATCCCGGTTTACGCCGCCTGGGCCGGGGCGCGTGTCACAGAGATTCCGGTCACTCATCATGCGCGCCGGGCCGGCGAGTCGAAGTACGGGCTGTCGCGCACCGGCAAAGTGCTGTTCGACCTGATCACCATCAAGTTCATGTCGAGTTACCTGACCAAGCCGCTCTACCTGTTCGGCTGGGCCGGGGCGATCTGTCTGATTGTCAGTTTTATCTCATTCGCTTTTGCGCTCTACTTCCGCCTTGTCGAGAATGTCCATCTGAACCGCATGCCGCTGGCGACACTGGCCATGATCATGTTCGGCATGGGCGTGCAGTTCATCTTCATGGGCCTGCTGGCGGAGATGATCGTCCGTACATACCACGAATCGCAGAACAAGCCGACCTACCTGATCCGCGAACGCATCAACATTCCCGACGACGCCAAAGGGGAGCAGCAGCGGTGAGCGCCGAGCGCGTCAACGTCGCGGGCGTCGAGGTGGATAACTTAAGCGAAGGCGAGGCAGTCGCCGCCATTGCGCGGCGGGTCGAAGCCGGCGGCGCGCATTATCTTTGTGTGATTAATGCCGCAAAAGCCGTCGCCGCCAGCCGCGATGTCCGCTTGCGCGCGGCGCTCGGCAAAGCGGCGCTCGTAACCGCCGACGGCATGTCTGTGGTGTGGGCGGCGCGCTGGCTCGGCAGCCCTTTGAAGGCGCGCGTCACCGGCATCGATCTGTTCGAGCGTCTGGTAGGGGAAGCGGCGGCGCGCGGCTGGTCGGTCTATTTCTTCGGGGCTCGCGACGAGTCTGTGCGGGGCGTCGTCGAGCGCTTCAGCCGCGAGCATGCCGGGCTGCGCGTCGCCGGCTGGCGCAACGGCTACTTCGAGCCATCGGAAGCTGCCGCCATTGCCGAAGGCATTCGCCGCAGCAAGGCCGATCTGTTGTTTGTGGCCATGGGCTCGCCGGCGCAGGAGTATTGGATCGCCGAGCAGCTTGAGCGTACAGGGGTGCGTTTTGCGATGGGCGTCGGCGGCAGCTTCGACCACCTGAGCGGGCGCAAGCCGCGCGCCCCGCGCTGGATGCAGCGCGCCGGGCTGGAATGGCTCTACCGTTTGGGGCGCGAGCCGCGCCGTCTGTGGCGGCGCTATCTGGTTGGCAACTTACAGTTTATTCGCCTGATTGTCGGGCAGCGCCGCGCCCAGCGACGGCCTTGACCCTTGCCGGTATGGATGCCGCGCCGCTCAGTTCTTCTCCTGGGCGCTCGACGCGTCGGCGGTGATCTTTTCTTTCATCACTTCGGCGTAGACCGACACGGCATAGCTCAACTCTTCGTCAATGTAGAGACCGATCAGCCGGGCCACGGCGAGGTGGCTTTCGATGCTGATGCCGAGCCCGCCGCTCATCAGCAAGCTGCCGATCTGGTCGAGCAGCGTGATGCGCAGCAGCGACAGCTCGCGCACCAGCTCGCGGGCGCGGTAGCCCTGGCGGAAGCGCACGTAAGCGTGGACGCGGGCTTCACGGGTGTTGATGATACCGGGTTGCTCTTTGACGCGCAGCAGGTCGCAGATTTCGGCGATGACTGCGGGGATGTGATCACGCAGCCCGGCGTCCGACAACTCGGCGTCGGATTGGATGCGCGGCTCCTGGCGCACGGCCTCGGCCCACATGGCGGTAATCGCTTCATTGCGCGCCGAAAGCCAATCGGCTAAGTCTGAGTAAGCCATGATACAACCCCAACGGCGCGCGGCCCGGGTGCCAGTTGAGCCGCACGCTTTGCTTGCCCGATTAGAACGCCTCAGGGGCTGCCGACGCGCACGCATTTGACCGGCACGCCCTCAAGGATGACTTGCTCGAACGCCTTGCCCTGTGTCTGCTGCACAAATTCAAGGAACTCGTAGATGTTGACGATCTCCGCGGTATCAAAGCCGAGGCTCGCAAGCAGCTCGTCACTGCCGCGGAAGGTCAGCGGGTACGGCACGACACGGAACTCCAGCGCCAGCGTGTCGTGCAATTTCAGGATCACGTCATAGAGATCCTTCAGCACGGTGAACGACGAGATCAAACATGTGTATTCGCCCCGGCTGGCCCTGGTCAGGAGATTCGAATAATCGGCATTATAACTTTCAACAAACCGGTCGAACTCAGCCTGTTGCAGCATCTATTTGGATAACCCTTCCCGGTTTTCTCACAGGCGCACAGATCAATCAGGGCGACAGACCGCTTGCGGCGCGGTTGGGCCGGCTGCGACCGGCATGCCCTGATTTATCGTCCTTATCGTTCACGCTCCACAGTTTAACCGATCAACCATTAGCTTCATGGTCATTACATATCTGTGAAGCTGCATTGTGGAACGATGCGGTTTTGATGTCAAGCAGGCAGTCAACTGTGGCTTGCGCGCGCCGCGCGCTGTAGGCAGAATGGCTCAATCAGACAGGATGGAGGAGCGAATATGTCGAGAGAGCGAAAACCCCTGGCCGACGTCAGCGCCAAAAGCGACGTGCGGCCCATGAGCAAGGCGGCGGAACTGGCAGCCTTGCTAGAGCCTCACCGTGGCGAACGCCATGCCATCGTCATGCAGGATTACCCTGATCCCGATGCCATCTCGTCGGCCTGGGCGCACAAGATGATCGCCGCCCGCTATAGCATCGATTGCGACATCGTCTACGAAGGGCGCATCAGCCACCAGGAGAACCTCGCGCTCGTGCAACTGGCCGACATCGAGCTGCTGCGCTACAGCGAAGGCGACGACCTCGGCGTTTACCAGGGGACGGTTTTTGTTGATAACCAGGGGACGACCTCGGCGCTGACCGACCGCTTCGCGGCCGCAGGGGTCAAGCCGCTGGTGCTCGTCGATCATCACGAGCGCCAGGATCGCATCGAGTCCGAGTTCACCGATATTCGCAAGATCGGCGCCACCGCCACCATCTACACACAGTACATCCGCGAAGGGTTGTTGGAGCTGAACAAGAGCGATATGCAGCACGTTCGGCTGGCGACGGCGCTGATGCATGGCATTCGCAGCGAGACGCTGGGGCTGATCCGCGCCCGCGAAGAAGAGCTTGAGGCGGCGTCCTTCCTGTCGCGCTTCGCCGACTTTTCGCTGCTCGAAAATATCCTCTCGGTCAAACGCTCGAAGCAGGTGATGGACGTCATCCGCCAGGCGCTCGAAAACCGCGAGATGCGCGACAGCTATTCAATCTCCGGCGTCGGCTTCCTGCGCATGGAAGACCGCGACTCGATCCCGCAGGCGGCGGATTTTCTGCTCACGGAAGAGAACGTCCACACGGCCATCGTCTATGGCATCATCGTTAAAGGCGACCGCGAGATGGTCGTCGGCTCGATGCGCACCACCAAAGTGACTTTGAACCCGGACGAGTTTTTGAAAGAGGCGCTCGGCGCGACCGAAACCGGCCGCTACTATGGCGGCGGGCGGCGCGGCGCCGGCGGCTTCGAGATACCGATAGGCTTTCTTGCGGCGATTAAGGATGACGAGCTGGTGCGCATGAAATGGCGGCTGTATGACGAGCTGATTAAGCGTAAGCTGTTGGCCAAGATCGGCGTGCCGACGACATCGCGCACCGAGATGTCACGCGACACCGGGTCGCTGACAAGCACCTCTCTACGCGTCGAAGAAGTCTGAAGAAGGTGACAAGTGACAAGTGAAGCTGCGCCGGTTGAGTAGCTGTTGGAACCGGGTCACATCGTCTTGTCACTTGTCACTCGTCATTTCCCCTAGTACCGGCGGTGGTGCTTCTTGTGGCGATAGACCAGATAGCCGCCACCCGCGCCGGCACCCGCGCCGATCAGCGCGCCTTTTTTGCCGCCGAGCAATGCGCCGCCGACTGCGCCAATCGCCGTGCCGACAGCGATGTGCTTGGTCTTGCTCGGGCCGCGACGATAATAGCGGTGATGCCGTTGCGCCGAGCTGATTGGCGCAATCGTCAGTACCATAAAGATGACTGCCAGCAGTAGCGCCAGGACGTTTCGTTTTTGAACAACACGTATCATTTTCACTCCTCCTGATAGATTAAACTCTGCCCGATCAGTAGATACTTCAACTGCCGTTCCACAAAGCGGCGCGCATGGCGATTTGCAAACCGCATGGCGGCGCTGTAGCATGCTTGGCGAAATCTGCGCACGGGAGAAGCTATGTCGAACCAGGTCAATCGCCGCGACTTCATCAAAGAGTTCAGCCTCAGCCTTGCCGCGCTGGCGCTCGCGCCGAATGTGGCCAGGGCGACAAAGCGCGGCGACCTGACGTTGCAGGGCGCGCCGCAAACGGTCGTTATCCTCGGCGGCGGTCTGGCCGGGCTTGCCGCCGGTTACGAGTTGAAGAAGGCCGGCCATCACATCACCATTCTCGAAGCGCGCAAGTTTCCTGGCGGGCGCGTGCAAACCCTGCGCGATTTCGCTAACGACCAGTACGCCGAAGCCGGGGCCTTGAGCTTCCCGCAAGAGCACGGTTTCACCTACGGCTACGCGACCGACTTCGGTTTGCCGCTGCGGCCCGTCGCCACCTTCGGGCTCGACTCTATCGCTCACATTCGCGGCAACCGCTTCCGCATTGACGGCGGCGGCGGCGCCAACGTGCCCTTTTCGCTGAAGTCGAGCGAGCGCACAGCCGGCGTCTACGGTTTGATTCCGCTCTACCTCGGCCAGTACCTGAACGCCGTCGGCAACCCGCGCCGCGCCGGCTGGCCTTCGGAAACCTTGAGCGCCATTGATGCCGTGTCGCTCAGGGCGCTGCTTGAATCGCAGGGCGCGTCGGATGGCGCGATAGACATTATCGCCGCGACGCAGTTGGGACTTCTCGGCTATGGCATCGATTCGGTGTCGGCAATGGACGGCGTGGTGACGGAAGCCATCGCCTCGTCGGGAGCCTTTTACGAGATCGCCGGCGGCAACGACCAGCTGGCGTCTGTGCTGAAGAAGAAGGTCAAGAAGTTCTTTCGCAAGAATTCGCTCGTCAGGCGCATCGAGCAGGATGCCACGGGCGTCATCGTGACTTACGAAGACGGCGACGGCCCGCAGACGATCACCGCCGACCGCGTCATCTGCACGCTGCCGTTCCCCGTGCTGAAGAACATTCCGATCTTGCCGGCGCTCCCCGAAGACAAGCAGCGGGCGATCAACGAAATCAAGCTGACGCCGGTAACGCGCACCTATCAACAGTTCAACAAGCGGGTCTGGGAGGAGAACACCTTGAGCGGTTATGGCATCACCGACCTGCCGATTCAGAATACCTATTCGCCGACGCTGACGCAGACCGGCAAGAGCGGCATCCTGGTGTCGTACACCGGCGGCCAGCGGGCGCTCGACCTCGGAGCGATGAGCGAGAAAGACCGACAAGCGCTGGTGCTGCGGCGCATGGGCGATCTGTTTAATAATTTGAATAGCCAGTATGCGTCGGGAACGAGCGTCGTCTGGCACGACGACCCGCTGGCGGGCGGCGGCTTTGCCTACTTCGAGCCGGGCCAGATGGCTACGCTGCTTCCGGTGGCGCAGCGCGCCGAAGGCCGCATTCACTTTGCCGGCGAGCACACCTCTGCGTGGCACGGCTGGATGAACGGGGCGCTGGAATCGGGCAACCGCGCCGCCGCCGAAGTCAACGACGCCAGCGCCCAGGCCAGCATCGCCATCGCTTCACGAACCGAGCAAGGCAGTCGCTAAGGCCGAGCGCGTGACGTGAACGTCGGCAGCTTCCCGCTTGCCTTCGCTCCTGCCTCACTGCGGTCTCATTCCGGCCTTCTTCAATCAACCCATTGACGTGGTGTGCTGCGGCTCGATCTTGTAGAGGACGCGCACTTCGCCGGGCGAGCGCCCTGGATAGCGGTCAACGCCCATATATTTCTTGGCCATCTTATCGATATGCTCGTCGGCGCCCTCTTCGGTGATCTCGACGACAGGCCCGCGAACTTCGAGGTAGCGGTAAGGGTTATCAGGGTCTTGCAGAGAGAGCGAGACATTCGGGTTGCGGCGCAGGTTTTTATCCTTCTGCCGCCCGCGCGCCGAATTGATGATGACGTATTGGCCATCGTAATCGACCCACACAGGCGTCACCTGCGGTGTGCCGTCAGGCATCAGCGTGGCGACGTGGGCGAATGCTTTCTTGTCGAACAGGTCACGAAATTTCTCCGGGATTCCTTCTGCCATAGCGTTCTCCTTGATGGTTGCAGTGCGTCTCGCCTAAGAAGTTTAACCGTTCGGTGTGACGGGCTCAAACTCGTCCGGCGTAATCTCGACCGGCAAGCCGTCGCCCCAATCGTATTTCTCGCGTCCGAGCTGTTGCGCCATCTGGTAGAGCGCCGCGTCACGCGCTTCGTCAAGCACGCGCGCCGCCGCCGTGAACCGGCGATCAGCGACGCGCACGCTGACGCGCGGGTTGGCCGCGATATTCTTGACCCATTGGGTGCGATGAAAGTGCTCGGCGAGAAGATAGAAGCGGCCCGCGTGGTGGACGAACCAGATTTCGATTTCGCGCGGCAGACCGCTCTTGCGGCCCATCGTCGTCAGGTAGAGATACTGGGTGGCTGCGAAGTCTTCGTGTTCCGCCATGGCTTCGATTCAGCCACACCGGGGCGTTTCTTGCAAGCGGCGGATCAGATCATCGGGTCGGCAGAGGTGGCCTGCGCGCCCTTCCGGTCGCTTCCGCGCATGACGTTCTGCTCATCGACGAAAAACGAGCGCTTACCGCTGACGCCATAGCGTTCGGGAGTCGCCGTCGCTTCAAAGCCGTGCGCCGTCACCCGCACGTCGAACTTGTAGCCGGTCAACTGGCCCTTCGCCGGATCGTTGACCATGCTGCGTTTAATCAATTCGTCGAGCGTCGCGTACTGGCCGCCGGATTCAGCCTGGTAAGCCAGCTCGGCGCGGCCAATGGCCTGCAACCGCGTCATCGCCGCCAGCTCGTTGCCGGCAGTCACCTGCGGCGCTTGCTCGATCACCGTCGTCTTTGAACCGTTGCACGCCGCCGAGCTCGCCAGCATCGCCATCATTAAAAGTCGCATGAATCGCCTGTGCATTTCGGGCCTGTCCTTGAATTCGAGGGATGTCGCGGGGGCCTGATAGAGTCGCGCTTATGATAAGCCGGGCGCGGCGGGCGGGCAATAGTAATTCCGGCAGCGCCACGGGTTGCCGCCGAAAATATGAGCCGAGCGCTTGACGCGCCCTCGCCGCGCAGGTAGTTTAGCTTTCGTTTCATCACCCGACATTCAAGCGCAGACGCGGAGACCTGATGCCTTTAGGTTTGCAGATCGCCTGGCTGTTCATCCTCGCCGTGCCTATTGCCTGCATCGCCTGGACGGTGACACATGAAGAAGTCTTCCGCGAGCCGCGCGATTATTGCGTCAGCAAAAGCCAGAGCTGCCGGCGCTTGCTCGAACGCAAGTTTTTTTACCTGTTCACCTGCGAGTATTGTTTCAGCCATTATGTAACTGTCTTCTTCCTCCTCATCACGCGCTACAAGCTGCTGTACGGCGACTGGCGCGGTTATCTGATTGGCGGCTTCGCGCTGGTGTGGGTCGCCAACCAGTATATGAGCATCTACGGCAGGCTGCGGCTCGACATCAAGCGCGAGAGCGTCGAGATCAAGCAGGTCGAAAACAAGCAGTGAGCAGCGCGCGTTGCGGCCCTGCCGCGGCGGCGCAGAGACAGACTAGAAAAAGGAGAGACGTATGGCAAAGACTATCGCATCCCTTGTTGGCGTGGTGTTCATCCTGGTGGGAATCTGCGGCTTCTTTAATGCCCATCTGCTCGGCGCACACCTCGGCACCGTGCACAATGTCATCCACCTGGTTTCCGGGGCGCTGTCGCTCTATTTTGGCGTCAAGGGGACGCTCGCGCAGGCGCGCAACTTCTGCATTATCTTTGGCCTGGTCTACGGCCTGCTCGGGGTTGTCGGCCTGGTCATGGGCGAGCTGAATCTGCCCGGCCTGATGCTCGGCAAGATCGATCACTACATTCACGTAGCGATCAGCGTTCTCTACCTGATTGGCGGGTTCGGGACGAAAGCCTGATTGCCCTGAGGTCGTGATCTTCGGCGGCGCGGCGCGCGCTCAGGCGGCGCGCCGCTGACTTTGCGCGGCCTGAGCGGCGCGGCCTTCGGCGCGCAGCAGTTTCAACAACGCCAACTCCTCAGGCTCATATTCAGGCTGCAATCGCTGGATGCGGCGAGTGCGCCGCGGTCGGAAGGCTTCGAGCGTGACGCCTTCGCTGTAGCGTTCAAGCACCGCCGGGTGAATGTAACAACTGCGGCAGACGCTTGGAGTGTTGCCGAGATGCTCGGCAACCTGCTTGACCACCTGCACGACGTTGCGCTTCGCCTGTCGCTCGCTGTCTGCCTGACCGGCTTCGGCCAGGCGGATCGCCGCCAGCAGTGAGCCGCCCCAGGTGCGAAAGTCTTTGGCGGAAAACTCCGGCCCGGCCACCGCCTTGATGTATTCGTTGACATCGCGCGGCGTGATCGGCTTGATTTTGCCGTCGTCGTCGGTGTACTCGAACAGCTTCGGCCCGCCGAGCGCTTTCAGGTCGCGCATCACCGTGGCCAGCTCTTCATCAACGATGATCCGCCGGTGGCGGATATGATGTTTGCCGACGAAGCTGAAGACCAGGCGGCCGCCGCGTTGAATGTCGAGATGGCGATTGCGCAGCGTCGTCACCCCATAGGTGCGATAGCGTTTGACGCTATGCTCGGAGCCGACGCGGAAGTAAAGCTCGTTGATCAGGCGGATGACGATGGCCAGCACGCGCTGGCGCGGGAAGCCGTCGAGCGCGATATGCTCGTTGGTCAGGCGGCGCAGCAGCGGCAACGCTTCGCCGAAGCGCACGATCTTGGCATATTTTTTCTGCTGCTGTCGCGCCGCGAACGCGGGATGGTATTTATATTGAATGCGTCCGGCGGTATCGATGCCGACGGCTTGCAGGCGGCTGCGCGGCGAGGGCGCGACGCGGACGTGCCGCCAGGCGGGCGGGATCACCAACTGGCGTATGCGCTCAAGCTGCGCCGCGTCGGTCACCGGGCGGCTTTTGTGATCTTCATACCAGAAACCTCTTTGCTTCGAGCCGTGCCGACGCCACCACTTCGCCCGCGTGCCGTGCTCGACCAGCTCAAGCGAGGTCTTCTTTGGCCTGGCCGTAGCGTCCTGCGCTCTGCCCGCCATCGAATCAATCGTCTGTACGTTACTCGCCATCACCTGCCCGCTTTCAATGCGAATCTTGCAAGCGAGATTAGACGGAGCAATGAATGTGCCAGAGACACTACAGGAGGCAGGAAGCAGGAGGCAGGAGGCAGTGTTGGTCTCGATTCGCTGCTGACCGCTAAGACACTTGTATGTTCTCTTGACTGCTTCCTGCTTCCTGCCTCCTGCCTCCTGCCTCCTACTCTGAGGGAGTGATGATGAAAATCTTAATCACCGGGGCGACGGGGTTGATCGGTCGCCAGCTCTGTCAATCGCTGTTGCGCGAGGGCCACACCGTCATCGGCTTATCGCGAAGGCCGGAAAAAGCCCGCGACGTGCAGGTTACAGAGATGCACCGCTGGGACGCCATGAGCGGGCCGCCCGATGCTCGGTCGCTCGGCGGTGCCGACGCCGTCATTCATCTGGCGGGCGAGCCCATCGCGGCGCGGCGCTGGAGCGACGCGCAGAAAAAACGCGTCCGTGATTCGCGCGTCGTCAGCACGCGCCATCTGGTTGACGGCTTGCTGACGATGACGCCGCCGCCCGCCGCTTTCATCAGCAGCTCGGCGGTCGGCTTTTATGGTGATCGCGGCGATGAATTGCTCGATGAACAATCGCCCGCTGGCCGAGGTTTCATGCCTGAAGTCTGCAAGGCATGGGAAGACGAAGCCGAGCGCGCCGCGACCTCCGGCATTCGCGTTGTCCGCGTGCGCACCGGCGTCGTCTTGAGCCGCGAGGGCGGCGCGCTGGAAAAGCTGCGCGGGCCTTTCAGCCTTGGGCTCGGCGGCAAGCTCGGCAGCGGGCGGCAATGGTTCCCGTGGATTCACATGGCCGATATGATCGACATCTATCGCATGGCGCTGATGAGCGAATCGCTCAGCGGGCCGGTCAACGCCACCGCGCCCGAGCCCGTGACCAACGCCGAGCTGACGCGCCGCCTGGCCGCAGCCCTGCACCGCCCGGCCTTCGTGCCTGTGCCGGAGTTGGGTTTGCGTGCCGTGCTCGGCGAGATGGCTGACGTGCTGCTGTCGAGCCAGCGCGTGCTTCCCCAGGTGCTGATGGCCGCCGGCTATGGCTTCCGCTTTGCGAGCCTCAAAGACGCGCTCGCCGATCTGCTCGGGTGATGGTTCTGAATGTGCGCGTCGCCAGGGGCATGCGCCGGCGGCGAAATATGCGCGGCGGCAGACGAGCGGCGCTTGCTTTTCTTTTAGCCATACGGTTCTATACTGATTGCCCCTGAAGGCGGATGATCGCCTGACTGCGTCCTGCCAGGGCGCTATCACCTAATTGAACATCTTCTTTACAGATTTCATGTCGGCGTGATTACGGCTGTAGCCGGCGATTGAGATGAGTTGACGATGAGCTTGCGAGAGAGAAAGCGGATGCCGAAAGCGGGGCGCCCGGCCTGGTGGCGCTACGGTAACGCTGTCGGGATGACGGGAATCGCGGCGCTCTTACGCTGGGCGCTCAGCCCGGTTCTTGGCTACTCGGCGCCGTTCGTGTTTTTTGTGATGGCGGTCACCGTCACGGCATTAGCTTATGGCCTGGGGCCGGCCTTGCTCGTGACTGTAGCCGGCGGCATGATCGCGGTTTTTGCCTGGTTGCTGCCGGCCCCCCTGTCCTCCTCTAACGTGCTCACCAACATCATCGTCTACCTGTTGCTGTGCCTCTTCATCTCGATCTTAATCGAGCTGATGCGGCGCGCCCGGCAGCGCGCCGAAGAGAGCGCCGGCTCAGCCGACGAGAGCCGCAAGCTGCTGGCGACAACGCTGGGCAGCATCGGCGATGCGGTGATCGCCACAGACCTCGATGCGCGCGTGACCTTCCTGAATCCGGTCGCTGAAACGCTGACCGGCTGGCCGCGCGGCGCAGCCATCGGCCAGCCGGCCAGCGATGTTTTTGTCATCGTCAACGAGCAGTCGCGTCAAACGGTCGAAAGCCCCATCACCCGCGTGCTGCGCGAAGGCATCGTGGTCGGGCTGGCCAATCATACGGTGCTGATCCGCAAAGACGGCAGCGAGATTCCCATTGACGACAGCGGCGCGCCCATCCGCGACGAACAGGGTCAGTTGTCGGGTGTCGTGCTGGTCTTCCGCGATGTCAGCGAGCGCCGCCGGGTCGAAGAGGCGCTATCGTTCGTCGCTTCGATTGTCGAAACGTCTGACGATGCGATTATCGGCAAACGGCTGGACGGCACTATCGTCAGCTGGAACGCGGGCGCCGAGCGGCTCTACGGCTACCGCCCCGAAGAGGTGATCGGCAAGCACATCCGCCTGCTGGCCGACGCCGCCGACGACGACATTGACCACATCATGGAGCAGTTGAAAAGCGGTAAGCGGATCGAGCATTACGAAACCGTGCGGGTTAAGAAGAACGGCGAGCGCGTCAATGTCGCCTTGACGATCTCGACGATCAAAGGCCCGGCGGGCACGCTCACCGGCGCTTCGACCATCGCCCGCGACATCACCGAGCGCAAGCGCGCCGACCGCGAGCGCGAGCGTTTGATGGCCGAGCTGGAAAGCCAGCGCACGCGCCTGAACAACGTCGTCGCCAACGTGCCCGGCGTCGTCTGGGAAGCCTGGGGCGAGCCCGATGCCGCCTCGCAACGCATCAACTACGTCAGCGACTACGTCGAAACCATGCTCGGCTACAGCACAGAGGAATGGCAGCGGACGCCGAATTTCTGGCTGACCATCGTCCACCCCGAAGACCGCGAGCGGGCGGCGCGCACAGCGGCTGAGAACTTCGCCGCCGGCGGCGGCGTCAACGAGTTCCGCTGGCTGACGAAGGATGGGCGGGCGCTCTGGGTCGAGACCCACGATGTGGTGATTTACGACGAGCAGGGCCAGCCCGCCGGCATGCGCGGCGTGACCATGGACATCTCTGAGCGCAAGCGCGCCGAAGAAGAGCGGGCACGCTTTCTGGCCGCCACCGAGGCCAGCGAGCAGCAGGCGCGCTTTCTGGCCGCCGCCAGCGCCACGCTCGCCTCGTCGCTCGATTACCAGTTGACGCTGCGCCGGGTCGCCGAGCTGGCCGTGCCGCATCTGGCCGACTGGTGCATTGTGCATATCGCCGAAGACGGCAAGCACCTCAAGCAACTCGCCATCACCCACGTAGACCCGAAGCAGGGCGCATGGGCCGAAGAGATCGGCTTGCGCTATCCGCCTGACCCGGACGCGCCGCATGGGGTGGCGAACATTCTGCGCACCGGGCGCTCGGAATATTACCCGGAAGTCGACGACGCGCTGCTTGCGAAAATGGCGAGCGATGCGGACCACCTTGAGCTTCTCCGCGCCGCTCACCTGAGATCGGCGATGCTGGTGCCGCTCGCGGCGCGTGACCGCGCGCTCGGCGTCATGACGTTCATCGCTTCGGAAGCGCACGCCGCCTACACGCCCGCCGACCTGGCGCTCGCCGAAGACCTGGCGCGGCGCGCGGCGCTGGCGGTTGATAACGCCTTGCTGTTTACCGAAGCGCACCGCGCCCGCGCCGAAGCCGAAAACGCCAACCGCGCCAAGGATGAATTTTTGGCGACCGTTTCGCACGAGCTGCGCACGCCGCTCAACGCCATTGTCGGCTGGTCACATATGCTGCGCACCCGCACCTTTGATGCGGCGACGACGGCGCGAGCGTTAGAGACCATCGAGCGCAACGCCAAGGCGCAGGCGCAGATCGTCGAAGACATCCTCGACGTGTCGCGCATCATCACCGGCAAGCTGCGGCTTGAGGTGCAGCCCGTAGACCTGGCGGCGATCATTGACGCGGCGCTTGATTCGGTGCGCCCGGCGGCAGAGGCCAAAGGGATCCGCTTGCAGGCTGTGTTAGACCCGCACGCCGGCCCTGTCTCTGGCGACGCCAGTCGCCTGCAACAGGTTGTCTGGAATCTGCTCTCGAACGCCGTCAAGTTTACGCCGCGCGGCGGGCGCATACAGGTGCGGTTGGAGCGCGCCGATTCGCAGGTCGAGATCGTCGTCGCCGACACCGGGCAGGGGATTACGCCCGCCCTGCTGCCGTACGTCTTTGACCGCTTCAGGCAAGGCGATTCGACGAGTACGCGGCTGCATGGTGGCCTGGGGCTAGGGCTGGCGATTGTTCGCCATCTGGTCGAGCTGCATGGCGGCACGGTGACGGCAGAGAGCAGCGGCGAGGGACAGGGCTCAACCTTCAGGGTGAGGATGCCGCTGCTGCCCCTGCACGCCGGGCGCGACGACAGCGAGTCGGTGACGCCGGGCGCGCACGCCGCTTCGCCTTTGCAAAAGGCCCCCGAGCTGACGGGCCTGAAGGTGCTGGTCGTTGAGGACGAATCGGACAGCCGCACGCTACTACAGACGATGATCGAGCAGTTCGGGGCCGAGGTAAAGGTGTGCGCCTCGAGCGCCGAAGCCTTTGCTGCCTTTCACGAGTGGTTGCCCGACGTGCTGGTCAGCGACATCGAGATGCCCGGCGAGGACGGCTATCAAATGATCCGGCGGATACGCGAGCTGGCGCCGGAGCGCGGCGGCAAAACGCCGGCAGTGGCGCTGACGGCTTATGCGCGCGCGGATGACCGCATGCGGGCGCTCGCCGCCGGCTACCAGATTCATGTTGCCAAACCTGCCGACCCGATTGAGCTGGCGGTGGTGATCGCCAGCCTTGCCGCGCCGCGCCGCGACCCGACCCCATAGAGCGGTTTTTGATTGTGTTTGCCGTGTAGCGCAATCTGTTAGATTGCGCGAGTCAATGCGCAATCTGTTAGATTGCGCTACATCCGATTCCGCTTTCCCGTTTCAAACTGTCGGCAACTGAAAATCCGCGACCAGCGGCAGGTGATCCGATGCCAGCAGCGACAGGCGGCTGCGGAACAGGGTCATGGCTTCGAGCTGTAACGAATCCTCATAATAAATGTGATCGAGGTGCAGCAGCGGCAGCACCCCGGGATAGGTGCGCGAGCGCGGCAAGTGCAGGCGCACGTCGGCGCTCACCAGATGCGACGCCAGCAGCTTTGAGGCCAGCCCGCGCGTCCACTCGTTGAAATCGCCCAGCATCAGGCGCGGCCCGGCCAGCTCTTGATGATTGAGAATCGCCTCGTCAATCAAGCGCCGCCCCTGATGCCGCCGCTCAAGATAAGCGGTGCCGAGATGGACGTTGAAGACATGCATCAATCGGCTGCCGGCCACTTCGACATCGGCGCGCAGGCAGCCGCGCTGCTCGCGCCCGCGTACGCTGATGTCGTAATTGTGTGTGGCCAGGATGGGCCAGCGGCTCAGGATGACGTTGCCATAAATGCCGCCGCGCAGCCGCCGCGTGCCGCCGACTGTGTGCAATAGCTTGAGCTGCTCGGCAATGAAGCGCGCTTGATCGTCTTCGGGCCGGCCATCGGGAATCGACAGGACTTCCTGCAAAGCGATCACGTCGGCGTTGATCTCGCCGAGCACCTCGACGATGCGCCGCGGACGGATGCGGCGATCCATGCCGCGGCAGCGATGAACGTTATAGGTGACGACTCGTAATCGCATAATCAGAAGGGAGTCAGGAGTCAGAAGTCAGAAGTCAGAAGACCGAAGTCGGAATAAAAAAGAAGTCGGCGGCAGCGAGGACGCTTATTGCGCCTCCGCGCGAGGAACGCAATGGCGATGGTGGCGAGAACGTCGTAGGCCGAAACATCCATGCTCGACAACGCGGGACGGCAAGCGTGATCAGAATGTGGTACGCCCGGCAGGACTCGAACCTGCGACCCCCTGCTTAGCTTACCACCCTCGGTTTCCCGAAGCGGGATGAACTTATCCCGTTGTGGTCTGGACTATATCTTGGGCATCTCAGCCCCGGCACGTATAGTCTCTACGGATCCCTTTGCCGAGCCTCAGGTTTCCTCGGTGTTGCCCTCGCCTTCACGTTAGGGGTTTCACCGATACAGTGCCGTCCACTTTGCGCGTTCAACCAGAAACTGCTGGGCAGCGCCGAGCAGACCCGGTGCAATTCCGCGCAAAGGCTCCTGTTTGAAGGCAGGTGCTCTATCCGACTGAGCTACGGGCGCACGATAAATCAAACGCTTCAAAAAACAATCGCATGACGAGGCGTCCAACCTCCTCGTCCCGCCTTATTCTTCACGAGCCATGCAACATAAGTCAAGCATCGTCATGCCATGGTTAAGGCGTCAGGCTTGATCACTTCGCGCGCAGGAAGCGTCTGGCTTCTTGTAGCTCGGCTCTTTCGCCATCGGCGTGGTCGCAGATGGCGGCAAGCTGTGAATAGAAGCTTCGCGCCTTTGCGGTATCCCGCATTTGTTTTGCGGCGCGCGCCGCCCCGAGCAGACTGCCGAAACGGTTTGGCGCGACCGCAAGCACCGCCTCATAGGCTTTCGCCGCCTGACCCGGCTCGCCCATCTCAAGCAGCAGGTCGCCGAGCATCTCGCGCGCCGGCACCACCGGCCCCGGCGTTACCGGATGCTTCTCTGTCGCCTCTTCCATCTCGACCGCCGAGCGCATCAGGTTCAACGCTTCGGCTTTGCGCTTTTCGGCGTAGGCCAGCCACGCCGACGCGGTCAGGCGTTGGATGGCGACCTGATTGGCCCAGTAACGGTCTTTGGCTTCGAGCAGGGCCTTCTCAAGCGCCGCCAGGCGCTCGACGCTCTGCCGAGCCGTCGCCGTGTCGCCGCTGCGCGCCGCGCCGACCCCGCGCGCGTAATAGAGGGTCGCTTCACCCCAGGCAAAGCGGCTCCAGGGAAAGTCCTTTGGGTAGGCTTGCAGGGCGGCGGCCTCTGCCCAGCGTCGCCGCTCCAGCGTGTATCTGGCCGGCAGCGCGGCGAATGCATAAGCGACTTTGAAACTCTCGGGCGTCGTCTTGCGGATGTGATAAAGCTCGTCGAGAAGCGCCTTCGCCCGCTGGTCTTGGGCGCTTTGCAGATAGGCGTACATCAAGTAATCCATCGCGTGAAGCTGCTCATCCCACGCGCCCTCCAGGTGCATCTCGACAGCGAACCGCCTGGCTGCCGCTTCTGAAGCGAGGTTCGATTGAATAGACTCTTGCCAGAGGCCGAGGCGTGTGAAGATATGCGATGGCATATGCAGCGCGTGCGGCACGGACGGCGCGATTTTGGCGTAACCGCGCGCCGCGCTGAGCGCCAGACTGGCGAGCGGCGGCGAATCGTAGGCGTGAATCAGGTAATGCGTAACGCCGGGATGTTCCGGCTGCGCCGCGAGGACTTGATTGAGCATCGCGGCAGCCTGTTTTTCTCGCGCGTAGGTTTTATCGCCCGGCTGTGCCTGCGCCGAAGCGAGCAGCGCCAGCGAATAAAAGACCGTCGCCTCGTGGTCTTCGGGAAAGCGGCTGTGCAACTGCTGCATGGCTTTTTCGTAGGCCAGGGTGCGCGTCACATGATCGACGTCCGCGTAGTCTTTGTAGAAGGCTTCGATAGCGGCAATGTAGTCTTTCTCTCTTTCGGTTTTTGCCGTAATCAATCTGGCCCGTCCGACGGCAGCACTACCATTCTTCAACGCCTCGGCGCCGGGCTTTTCCCAGAGCGGGTGGTAGATGGTCATCGCCATGCCCCAGTGGGCCATGGCGCAGGAAGGGTCTTTCCTGGCGATCTCGGCAAAAGCCTCAGCGGCCCGCTCGTACCAGAACGAATGCAGCATCGCCACGGCGCGGTCAAACTCGCCTTGTAAGCTCGGGTCGCAAGAGACAGGGAAATGCACCTGTCCGAGTTTTTCGCCCTCTGCGTGTTGGTGTTCGTGTGGCTCCTGGGCATGACCGAGTGGCGCGAACAGGCCGAGCAGGATTACGGCAAAAGCCAGCAGCTTGATCTTGCGCAACATAAGCATCCCTCCGAAAGCCAAATTAGTACGAGTCGTCCGCCGCGTTGATCATACTTCAACCGGCTCATTCGGCGCACCTGGCCATTCAGGCGTCAAGCTCGGTGATGCCTGGAGGCTTGCCGTTGAAGCGGTTGAGCCACGCCGGTTATGGTGTGATACTCAAAGCCTAATGATGAGCTTACGCCAGAATTGGCTCGGTTACAGCGTCTCGCTGTGCGGCGTCGCTTTCGTGACCGTGCTTTATAAGGCGATGATCACCGGCGTCAACGCGACGACTGTGGCTCTCAGTTTTTTACTCATCGTGCTGGCGGTCGCTTCGATGTATGGCCTCGGCCCGGCCATTGTCGGCTCGGTGCTTGGCATGCTTTGTTTCAACTTCTTTTTCCTGCCGCCTTTCGGTACGCTGACCATCTATGACGCGCAGAATTGGGTGGCGTTATTCGCGTTTCTGGTTACCGCCGTCACCGCGAGTCACCTTTCGGCGGCGGCGCGGGCGCGTGCCAACGAGGCAGACAAACGGCGCGACGAAGTCTGGAAGTTATATCAACTGAGCCGCGCCATCATCGCCACGCCGGATTCGGAAACCGCCGTGTCATCGGTCGCCCGCCAGGTCGTCGAGGTCTTCGATTTCAATTACTGCGCCGTCTTCTTGCCCGAAGCCGGCCAGTGGAACCGTGTGGCGATTGCCGGCGATGATTCAACTTCAATCGCGCAGTCTACGGTCGAAAGAGTTTTTCAACTCGGCGAACCGTTGCGCGTCGCCGCGCGTCCCGGCCTTGCTTATACGCCCTTGAAGATCGGCGTCAAAACCATCGGCGTGATGGTCTCGTCCTCGCCTGAAATCGAGCGCGGCACCATCGAAGCGATTGCCGGGCTGGTCGCCCTGGCGCTTGAACGGGCGCGCTTTCTCAAAGAAGTCAGCCGCACCGAAGCCCTCAGACAGAGCGACGAATTCAAGTCGGCGGTGCTGGCCTCTGTCTCGCACGACCTGCGCACGCCGCTGACGGCCATCCGCGCGGCGGTTGATAGCCTGTTAGAAGAAACGATCTCCTGGGAGCCTGACGCCCTGCGTGAATTTCATTCGATCATCAGCGAAGAGGTCAACCGTCTGACCCGGCTGGTGCAAAACCTGTTGGAGATGGCGCGCATCGAAGCCGGCGCGCTGAAAATCGCCCGGCGATGGGAATCGCTTGCGGAAATCATCAATAACGTCCTGCTGCGCACGGCCACCGCGTTGCGCAACCATCGCGTGCGTATTGAGTCGGATGATAGTCAGCTCTCGGTCAATGTCGACTCGCGATTGATTGCCGAAGCGTTAGCCAATCTGGTCGAGAACGCCGCCAAGTATTCGCCCGCCGGCAGCGAAATCACTCTCAGCGGAAGCGTGCGGGATGGCGAGTTGATCATCAGCGTCAAAGACCAGGGGATGGGCGTCGCCCCCGAAGAAACCCGCTACGTCTTCGATAAGTTTTATCGCGGCACACACGCGGCGGGAACACCGACCAGCGGCACAGGCATGGGCCTGGCGATCACCCGAGGGATCATCGAAGCCCACGCCGGCAGGATATGGGTGGATAGCCGCTTTGGTCAGGGAGCCACTTTTTCCTTCGCCATCCCGGCGGAGTCGAAAAAGGTTGAGGCGAGTATCGTCCCGGCGGAGAATGGCTAAAGATAACAGCCGGAGCGGAGACGCAGGGCTATGGCCAACCCATCGAGCATAGATAAGCCGGTGATCCTGGTGGTTGACGACGAACCGCAAATCTTGCGGGTGATGCGCGCCAGTTTGCCGGCGCGCGGCTACAACATCGTGACCGCTGCCGGCGGAGAACAGGCGCTTGACGAGATCCGCAAACAAGCGCCCGATCTCGTCATCCTCGATCTGGCTATGCCGGAGATGAGCGGCCTGGAAGTCTGCCGGCGGGTGCGCGACTTTTCGTCAGTGCCGATCATTGTGCTGTCGGCGAAAGGGGCGGAAAGCGATAAGATCGCCGCCCTCGACATGGGCGCTGACGATTACGTGACCAAGCCTTTCAGCTTAGACGAATTGCTGGCGCGTGTGCGCGCGGTGCTGCGGCGCTCGCTTACCATAGATGCGGATGCCGCAGTGTTGAACGTCGGCGATTTAACCATAGATGCCAACGAGCGCCGGGTAACGCTGTCGGGGGCTGAGATCAAGCTGACGCCAAAAGAATTCGAGGTGCTCAAGTACCTGGCCAGCAATTCGGGCAAGGTGGTGACGCACCGCAAGCTACTGCAAGCCGTGTGGGGGTCAGAGTCAACCGAGCAGACCGAGTACCTGCGGGTATTCATCAATCAGCTCAGGCGGAAGATTGAGCCCGACCCTCAGAACCCGCGTTACATCATCACTGAGCCGTGGGTAGGATACAGATTCATCGCCGGCAGCTAATCACCTGTTAGACGCGGCAAGGCGTGTGATTGTACGATAAAAACTGCATGGGTAAATATGAAAAACTGCTAACTCAGATTTTGCGTGGCGCTTCAGATGCCAACATCACTTTTGATGACCTACTCAGGCGGCTCGGCTTTGACGAGCGTATTCGCAGCAGTCATCACCTGTTCAGAAAGGAAGGCGTTGAAGAAAAGATCAACTTGCAACGAGAAGGCAACAAAGCTAAGTCCTATCAGGTGCGCCAAGTCCGAGGCGTGATTCTCAAGTATAATCTGGCAGGAGGCGACGAATGAACAAATACGAGATCATTCTTTATTGGAGCAACAACGATAATGCCTATATTGCCGAGGTGCCTGAATTGCTGGGCTGTATGGCTCATGGTGACACTCAGGAAAACGCCTTAAGGAATATCAATCAAGCAATCGAGCTATGGATAGACACAGCCAGAGAATTTGGCGACCCGATCCCAGAGCCGAAAGGGCGACGGTTAGTATTTGCCTGACCAGCAAGCCGCGTCTAACAAGGCATTGCAGCGGAGGCCGCGCCGCACACTTCTCCTCATACCTTGAGTGTCGCTCGCAGCCCCGCTGAACGCGGGCGTTAGGCCACAAGACTTCGGAGGTGTCATGATGAGATTAATCGCTTTGGCACTCGCCCTCCTGCTCCCTGATCGCCTCCCCAGCCTTATCGTCCTTGTCGGTTTCTGGATTCCCCCTGCGGTGGCGGGCTGGGTGGCGGCAGAGTCCCTTCGGCGAAGCACCAGGCGCTATCACGCCACAGTGACCTTCGCAGTCCTGGCGACCTTCGTGCTGGGCTATGCGGCGGCGTGGTTCCTCTTCAACCTCGGACGCATGCCGCCGTACATACCCGGAGCGACGACCGATCCAACGTTCGCGCCGCCGCAGGCCGTCGCGGGTCTCGCCGTTATCACGAGCGCGCTGGTGTTGCCCGGCAGCGCGCTCGCCTGCGCTCTGGCGTTTCGCCGCCGCAGGCGGATGCCCAGACGAACGCCTGCTTCGCCTGGGTCGGTCTAACCGAGGCGTTGCGGCTGGCGTGGCGGCTTCGGCGCGTTACTTTAGCCGAGAACTTTCTGGCTCACTCATCTCAGACCTGGCATGGGGATCGGGCTCACCCTGACGCTCCTGCCTATAAAAATCGAGCATCACATCCGTTTTCCCCTTCAAGTCACGCTTCAATCGCTCCAGTGCCACGCGCACGACATCGCGGTGATGGACGCGCTGGCGGGCCGGCGTTTGACTGACCTGCAACCATATCTCATGAATCAGGCCGAGGTCTTCTTTCGTCAGGCGCGGCGCGTGCGCGCCCAGGTAGACGATATGTTCTTGATTGCCAGGGCCGGTAACATGAAACTCGACCTGGCGGCGCGGCTTCTCGACCAGCCGCTCCCAGGCGCGGCCCAGCTCGCGGGCTTGCTCCTGCGCCGTCATCTTCGCTGACAGCCCGGCGATGATTTGCGCCGAATCCAAACGCACCGCCGTCTGCGCGACGGCGTCGAAGACGTTGGCCGCCGAGACAATCAACAAGTCAACCGGCTTGCCATGCTTTTCCGCCAGCGCCACCACGCGAGTAAATAAACGCTGCTCGTATTCGGCAAACAGGTTTTCGTCCACCGAGCCGCGCTCGCTGCTGTCGCCGGTCATCAAGCGCACGGTCATCACGACAATATCTTGCTGCTCCGTGTTCGTGTGATCGAGCGCGTATTCAAGATGCGCCAGCGTGTTGAAATCGCGCGCCGTCACCAGCACGTTGCCCGGTCGCACGCCGACCGCCTCCTGGCTGATAATCTCGCTGTGCTGCAACTGAAAGCGGTCGAGCTTGGCGAGCGTCAAATCTTGCTTGCGCCGGTTGCGACGCTCGGAGATCGTGAAGAGGATGAAGAAGGCCAGCGTGAACGTAATCCCTGCCTGCGTCGCGATCTTCTTCGTCAACAGGTTGGTGAGCGCGATGGACAGCAGAATCAGCGCCGTCAGAATTAAGCCGACAGGTATCTCGACCTTGCCGAGTTTCAGGTTGAGCGGCACTTTCCATTCGCGCGCTTCCGGTCGTTTGAAGCGCAGCAGCAGCGTCGCGACCGCATTGAACGTGAAGCTCCAGATGACCCCGAAGGCATAGGCTTCGCCGAGCACAAAGACGTTGCCGCGCGAGCCGAGAATCGTCACCAGTTGCAGAATGGCAATCAGGTTGACGATGCGATAGGTGGTGCCGTACTTCTTGTGCGGCGCGCGGAACCAATCGGTCAGCACGCCGTCTTCGGAAACGCGATTCAAGACGCCGTTCGAGCCGATGATCGCCGTGTTGACCGCGCCCGACAACATCAGGAAGCCGACGATCACGACGAACGCTTGAAAGATCAGCTTCAAATAGCCCGGCCCGACGAAGTTGATGGCGAGGCCGGAGATCAGGTTGTTGAGGTATTGACCGCGCACGTCGTCCGGGATGATGGCGACGGCAAAGAAGCTGACCAGCGAGGTGAACAGCAGCGAATAGATGAAGATCACCCAGCCGGCGCGCTTCAGGTTCTTGAGCTTCGGATGTTCCAGCTCGCGGTTGACCTGCGCCAGCGTCTCTTCGCCGCTCATGGCCAGCACCGAATGGCCGAAGGCGATCAGGATGCCGAGTACGCCGATCAGCGACGGCGCACTGGCGGCGATGCGGAAGCGCTCTCCATCAGCAACAAACCAGCGCCAGGGTTCGAGCCAGCCGAGGGCGTGTTCGGGCGCGCCGGCGAAATTCAGATTGTCCGCCGAGGGCAGCGGCGGCATCTGCCCGCCGCGCTCGATCAACGTGATCAGGCTCCAGCCGATCATGATGACGACCATGACGGTGGTGATGTACATGATGCGCAGCGCGTCGTCTGAGGATTCGTGGATACCTTTGATGTTGCGCCACCAGAAGTAGAGTGTCGCGAGCGCCGCGAGCCCCGCCGCCAGCAGGTTGGTCAATTCACCCGATGGCTGCCACGGGTGGCCGAAGTAGGTGAGCGTTTGCGCGACCAGGCCGACGATGTACTGGCCGGCGGAAACGCCCGATATCGGCCCGGTCAGGATGAAGTCGAAGATCAATGCCGAGACGCTGATCTTGGCCATCGTCCCGCCCATGGCTTCTTTGACGACGCGGTAGACGCCGCCGCGCGTGAACATGGTTGACGATTCGATGTAGAGGGCGCGCACCGCGTAGCTGAATAGCATGACGCCGAGGACGAACCAGGGCGCGGCCTTGCCGATGAACTGTTCCGAGATGCCGCCGACGTAGAAGGCCGACGACCCGAGGTCGTTCAAGACGATGGCCGCCGCTCGCCAGAACGAGATGAACGACAGCATGACCGTCGTGGCGACGACCACACGAACGCGGTTGGGAGATTTCAAAGAGGACATAATCTGCTTGCTTAGACTCGGTTTCTGATTAATCTCTGCGGCGCTTCGAGCCCCCCCGCTTTCGCGGGCCGCCGGAAGGCGAGAACTTTTGCTTGGCGGCGCACCTCGAACGAGCCACAGAGCGCGCAGCGATAGGCATAGACATAAGCCTTCATCCCTTGAGCCGGTAGATGACCGGTGGATAACTGTGCGCCAAGCCCTCGCCAGTCACATTCAAGACAGGTGACTGATTGATCTTGGATGTATAGCTCGCGGCCAACTGACAGCATGCCCCCTCGTTGCGCAACCCCGGAAAGCTACCCTGCGCGATTCGATCTCATGCGCGTTGAATCGCCCAGTACCCGAAGGATATCAAGGAGCGCATAAGGAAGGCATAAAGAGTCCATAAAGAAACCGTAAAGATGGCGCTTTTCATCGGTGATCTGAGCAGGCGGGTGGTGGCTTCGCTCGGAAAGTAGACAGAAGCCCGATGATTAACAGGCCGGCCGGAAATGTAAGAGCGGGCTGGTAGCGAGTCCCTGAGCCGGCGACGAGACCGCTTCAGCGGAGATGGTCAGCCGCCTGGCAGACTTCAAGGGCGGCGCGAAACCCCGATGACCTGGTTGCGGCTTATTCCCTTTGACGCGAGTTTTCTAGTTGCCGCGTCGTATGCTCGGTCACACTTGGTTTAGGCGAACCCGTCTCATCCCAATCACCGGAAACAGACTTTAGCTCATCAGGGCTTGCCAGTCGCTTTGCTGGTTCGGTTCCTTGCAGTTCTCGTTTGGCAATTTCAATCAGTTTTTTGCTGACGAAGACCCCGTTGATGATTAGAGCTAAGCCAACGAAAAACGGAATCAGTCCCGCAATCCAGATGCGACTGAGAATTTCCGCATCGCCCGGTGCGGTCTGGCCACTTAAAATGATGCCTTGCATAAGCACATAGAGAAAAATCATTACGCCGATGCCAACGAAGCTGGTAATGACACCCGCCTTGATTTCTTTGTAGCGCAGGTATTCCGCATAGAGATTGCCTTCACGTCCCTGTTTGCGTTTCGATTTCTCCTCTTCTGAAAGAAGCATCTCCGCAACCCAGGTCTTGTTCCAGTCGAATTTCTCCGGGGCCTCGCGGGTCGTGACCACCTGACGTACCGCCGACAGATTAGCGCCACAGGATTTGCAGAATTTCAACTCATCGCCTTGGCTGGTGCCGCATTGTGGACAGAACATGATTTGCCCTCCTGAGCTTCCAAAGAATACGGCGAGTATGACTTCAATGTTCTACTGTGACTTTAAACGTCAAAGGGGTCGCAGTCGTTCAATATCGGGTCAGACGCTATCGCTCGATGCGGGCGATGTATTCCGAAAAGTGCGCCAGAATGGCCTCATTCCGGGTCTCCTGCAAATACAGCGGCCGCTCATCGAAGACAATCGTGTGGCCGCCGTCGTAGGGCAGAAAATGGCGCTCCCTGAACCGCAGCAATTCGCCACCCTTAAACTCATTCCCGTAATAGTCCGTGAAGGGCTGCATCACCCGATATTCGCCGCCTGGGGCGAGCCCATAGATGGTTCCTTCCAACTCGTCCGGGTATGTCGGTCTGGCCGCTGCCACCGTAGGTCTGCGGTCGCGCCATCGCAGGTACTGGAACAGCGCCCACGACCAACACACGAAGTAGGTGCCCATCAGAATTGCGATAAGGATTCCCGAATCCCGCACGGCGCTTCGGTGGTCGCCAAGCCAGAGTGCGCCGCCTGCCGCCAGGGCTCCAACGACGAGCAAGACCGCGAGCCGCAACCGCGGTGGTTCTGAAAGCGTTTGCGCCATTCGCGTCGCTCTCCGTGACGCCCGCACTCAGGTTCAGCACACCAACAACGCTATGCCGTCATTCGGGTGCGGCCCATTGCGGCCGGCGGCTCACTTTGCGGGTCGCTGGAGGATTTCCGCCAGGGCCTGCAATCGCTTCGCGTCCGCGGCATTCTTGGTCGTTCGGGCGCTTTCTTTCAGCGATGGCGCGAAGCGCTGAAGTTTTGCGAGCTCTGTTCGATTCAGATGTGAGCTCTCGGCGCTTTGAATCTGCTTCCGCACGGCGGCGATCTGGTCCGCCGGCAGCGCCTGCGACCGCTCCAACTGATCCAGATAAGCTTTGGCGACGACCAGCTGCGCCGGCCACTCAATCCGCTGCTGGTTCTGCACGTTGAGCTCAGCCACTTGCACGGTTTTCGCGGCATCGATCTCATTCTGGGTCAGAAACTGGCTTGGGCTCAGTTCCAGGATGTCCAGCCCGCGGGCGATCTCCGAAGCGTAGATGTGACCGTTGTACCAGTAGGCGGACCAGTCGCCGCCCAGCACCAGTATGTGCGGATCAATCGGCCCACGGTCGAAATAGGCAATTTCAACCGGATGGTCCGCGTCGGTAAAGTCCATCACCGAGATGCCGCCCTGATACCAGGCTTGCACCTCGATATCCCGACCGGGAACCGGAATGAGCGAGCCATTGTGGGCCACACAATTCTCGGTGTCGCCCTGTGCGGCGGGCAGCTTGTAGTAGCTCGCGAAACGCAGCTTGTTATTCTGCAAATGAAAGATCGCGTCGGCGCCCCATTTGTTCGGATCGTTGGGACGGCAACGCGCCCCCAGTCCGCCGCCCCACTCATCTGTGAAGACGACCTTTTCCCCATCGTTTGAAAAAGAGGCCGAGTGCCAGTACGAATAGTTCGGATCATTGACGGCGTCCAGGCGCTTCGGATGCACGGGGTCTTTGATGTCGAGCAAGATGCCGTTTCCGGAGCAGGCGCCGGCCGCCAAACCAAGCGACGAGTACACAGTAATGTCGTGGCACTGGTTGCTGTCGGCGGGCTTCGCCTCGTCGTCTTTGCCGTGGCTGCCACCACTGCTCAAGCCGTTGAGCGCGCCGGTGCGGGCATTCATAAACAAGCGAGGGTTGGACACCACCCTGGCATCCTGCGGCGCCGCCAGCGGCACTTGGATGACATCAATGCGAAACAGCGACGTGTTCGGGTCTTTATCCGGTGCTTCACCCGAGCACCCGGCCAGCTCTTCACTTTGGCGCACGAACGACGTGCCGGATACGTAGACGTAGACGTTGTTCTTATCCTTCGGATCGACGACCAGCGTATGGGTGTGCGAGCCGCGGCAGGTTTGCACGGCGGCGATCTGCTTAGGACTTCGAATGTCGGATATATCGAAAATCCTGACGCCGCGGAACCGCTCTTTTTGCGGCGCGGGGGGCTTAAACTTTTTCTCCTCGTCGGGGGCCGGCGGCGGTGGGGGCGGAAATGCCTGCGTGCCGCAATCGAGGCGGCCATTGGGCTGTTCGACCGACATGAACATCAAGTTCTTGTAAACCGACACATCCCCCTGTCCGCCCGGACAAATCATCGACGTCACTAACTGGGCTTTCGCCGGGTTGGAGATGTCATAGATATTGACGCCATAAAAATTACCCTGGAACAGGTGGTGCCCCTGGAAAGCGAGGTCCGAGTTTGCAAACGCCAGTTGCGCAATAACCAATTGCATCGGCTTCGGCATCTTCGAGGGGTCGGCAATGCCGAGCATTCCCAGGGTCTTCTGAACTTTTGGATTATTCGGATCAAAGTCGAGTTGAAACGCATCGGGTTTCTTGAGGAGCTGGAGGTGCTTCAGGCCCAGCGATGTTTCTCCGGCGTCGTAAAATCCCGGTTTCAGTTTGAATCGCGGGTCGTTCTGATCTGAGCCGGTCATGCCGGCAGGCAGCGGCGGCGCCGGCTCAGGCGCAAACGGGTCCTCCTCTGCTTTCTTTTGCTCAGGGTTTGCTGCTTTCGGTGCCTCCTGAGGCGGAGGCGTTTGCGCCTCGATCTGGCCGGCAAAACATGGCCACAAAAGAAGGGAGCCTAAGAGTAAACGGAAAGCCAGGATATGTACTCGATTCATCGTCTCTCCTTTACAGGGTTTCTCTCCAACATGTTTTGCATGATCCGGATTTCGGCGCGCTGGCCGCTGTCTACATCGGTTGCGAAGTTGAATAGTTCAGCGTCCTGTCCTGCGCCTGCGGTATCGAACAGTTCTTTCACCATGGTCAAAGCGCCGCCGTGGTGCTGAATCATCCCTGTCAGAAACAGGTGATCGAACTCCTCGCCCTTAGCTTTCCTGAGTGCCGCCATCTGCTCAGGGGTCAGCATACCAGGCATCAGCGCCATCGGCTCGTGCGCCATCTTCGTGTGATCCATGTCATGCATCTTCATGTGATGCATGTCAGGCATCGCCTCCGATATGGGCTGCCCACGCGCCACCAACCATCGTTTCATGAACTTGATCTCGTCGGACTGCGACCGGCTGATTCGCGCACCCAGCGACCTCAGGTCCTTATTCCCGGTATGCGATTCGATTAGCGCCGTCATCTCAACCGCCTGCCCGTGATGCATAATCATGCCTTGCATGAACCGCACATCGGCGGCGGAGGCGGGCGGCAGTGTCGCCCTGGTCGTCGGGGGCAGCGTCCGCGTCGGTTTCCCTGGCGCACCCGGTTGGACGACAACCGGTGGCGACGGTGCCGTCTGCTGCGCGCAGACGCGTATAGAGAGCAAGCTTGCGGGCGCGCTTGCTGCGGCCAGCATGCCTAAGCACGCCGCGACGCTTGATACAACCCGAATCTCCCAGGCGCACCTAACAGAGATAGGTCTCACGTGCCGCAAGAATTTAAACATTGTAGGGCTCAGATTATCACATTTAGCGGCAAGCGAATAGGCGGCGTCGCCGTCGAGCGCGCCGTCCGGATGATAGAATGGCCACCGCACAATACGGTCACAAAGAAAAAGCGGCACCAACGATTGATGCCGCTTTTTCTTTGAATTGATTAATGAGCCGGGAAGGAATCGAACCTTCAACCCACAGATTAAGAGTCTGTTGCTCTGCCAATTGAGCTACCGGCCCGGTCGAACCTCTTCGCTCGTACGGCTTAACGCCTCAATAGCCGCGGCGCGAAAGACGGTATAGTAAAAGATTTCAATTACGCTTTGCAAGCCGCCTGAATCAACTTGGCTGCCGACAACTCATTCTCTCAAATCCAGATCGTTATGGTCAAACTTCAAGGCGACGGTTGCTGCGCCACCATAATTGAATGCGGCAAGGATGCTATCTCACGGGCGTTTGCGGAACGTCGCGCCAGCGTTTCGATTCGCTGACTAAGATGCGGTCGCCGCGCATCTGCTCGATGTGCGCGGCGGCGCCTGGGGTGCGGTCAATGAGCCGCCGGCCGCGCGCTACTCCGAGCACGCTCGCCGCCGTGGCGAGCGCGTCGGACGCTGTGCCGCTCGGCGCAACAACCGTGACGCTGTGCCGAGTGGTGAGCGCCTGGCCGGTGCGCGGATCAATGATGTGCGAATAGCGCGCGCCGTTGATTTCTAAGAACTGCTCGGCGTCGCCCGAAGTCGAAACCGCCGCGTTCGCCAGCCGCAGGTGAATCATTGTCGCTTCGTCCGTCGAGCTGAGCGCGCGCACCGCCACCGTCCAGCCATTTGAGCCGGGCGGCGTCTCGCCCGCGACAATATCGCCGCCGGCGGCGATCAATGCGATGCCAATGCCGTGAGCTTTCAAGACCGCCAGCGCCGCATCAGCCGCATAGCCTTTGGCGATGCCGCCGAGATCGATCCGCATGCCGCTTCTCTCCAGTCGCATCGCCTGGCGGCGGGCGTCGAGGCGCAGCCACCGGTAGCCCACCTGTTGCCGCGCCGCGGCTAATTTCTTTGCATCCGGCAACGCATTCGTCCGCCGCGCCCGCCGCCAGAGTCTCACGACCGGCCCGACCGTCACGTCGAATGCTCCTCCTGAGCGGCGCGCCATCTGTTGCGACAGAGCGAGGATGCGGAAGAGGTCAGGGCTCAGTTGCACCCAGCGGCGCACCGCCTGTTTGCAGGCCATCATCAGCTCGCTGGTCTCACGATAATCACTCATGGTAGCATCGAGCCGCGCGATGCGCTCGAAGGCCGCGGTGGAAGCCTTAGCCGCAATCTCGGCGTCCCTGGCATACAGGATGATGCGAAACTGCGTGCCCATGTGCGCTTGAGCAAATTCAAAGCGGCTGAGTCCCATCGGCGATGGCGAAGAGGTTTGGCCTGCCGCCGCGCTCGCAAGCAGGGCGGCAAGCACCAGTCCGATTACTATGACTCGTCTGCTCTCAGCCATTGCGCAAAATCCAGATCGGTCTAGTTGATAAACCAGATGCGGTTCCGGGGACAAGCCTGATGCGACGATTCGTCTTGTGTGGAGTTCATCTGCTGCTCGTGCTGCTGACCGCCTTTGGCCACCTGCCGCATCCGGCCATTGCGGAAGATTCATCACAAAAGCTCAAGCCGTCGGAGATGCGGCCCTACAACGAAACCATCCCCGGCACCAGCATCAGATTTGAGATGATGCCGGTGCCCGGCGGCGAGTTCGTCATGGGCAGCCCGGCGACCGAGCCGGGACGCGCCGCAGACGAAGGGCCACCGCACGCCGTGCAGATTCGCCCGTTCTGGATCGGCAAGTTTGAAGTGACCTGGGACGAATACGACCAGTTTGCCTTTAACGAAAGCCTCAACGACGAGCGCGAGGCGCAGGCGGCGAAGCCTGCGACCGCCGACGCCGTCACCCGCCCGACGCCGCCTTACGCCGACGAATCGTTCGGCTTCGGCAAGGGGCGCATGCCGGCCATCAGCATGACGCATCACGCGGCGATGGAGTATTGCCGCTGGCTGTCTGAGCGCACCGGCAAGACCTATCGTTTGGCGACCGAAGCCGAATGGGAATACGCCTGCCGCGCCGGTGCCAAACGGCCTACGGCTTATGCTTTTGGCGACGACGCCAAGAAGCTCGGCGAGTATGCCTGGTACGCCGACAACGCCGATGCGCAGCCGCACGCCGTTGGCCGCAAGCAGCCGAATGCGTGGGGACTCTACGACATGCATGGCAACGTCGCCGAATGGGTGCTCGACGAGTATGACAAAGACTTTTACGCGACGCTGCTGGGCCGCTCGGTGAACCCTGTGCGCCTGCCGACCGAGAAGCGTTACCCGAATGTGGTGCGCGGCGGCTCGTGGGACGATGACGCCGCCCGCCTGCGCAGCGCCGCGCGCCGCGCCTCGACGCCCGAATGGAGCAAGCGTGATCCGCAGCGCCCGCAGAGCATCTGGTGGCACACCGAAGCTATCACGGTCGGCTTTCGCATCGTTCGCCCGCTCGAAGAGTACGACAACCTGAAAGGCTTGCGTTCGCGGGTGACCCGGCAAAGCCCGTGAGCAGGGGTCAGTTACCAGCTAACAGTTGCCGGTTGCCCGTTGTCCGTAGACCAGTAACGACGGCAATGATTTTCATTTGATCAAAGGTATAAAAGGAGACGGCATGAAAAAGATAAACGACACAAACCAACCTTCGCGCCGCGAGTTCTTGAAGACGACCAGCGCGGCAGCGGTGGCGACAACGCTGATGTCATGGAATAACCTGCCGGGCGCTTATGCCGCGGGCTCTGACGAAATCCGCATCGGCTTGATTGGCTGCGGCGGGCGCGGCACCGGCGCGACCGAAAACGCCATCAAGAGCGCGCCCGGCGTGCGCCTGTTCGCTATGGGTGACGCCTTCAAAGATCGCATCGACGGCAGCCGCGCGGCGCTCGCCAAATCGGTTCCCGACAACCTCGCGGTCACCGACGACCGCTGCTTCACTGGGTTAGACGCCTACGAAAAAGTCATTGCCAGTGACGCTAATTACATCATCCTGGCGACCCCACCCGGCTTTCGCCCGATTCACTTGAAGGCCGCCGTCGCCGCCGGTAAGAACATCTTCACCGAAAAGCCGGTCGCCGTTGACGGCCCCGGCATCCGCTCCGTGCTCGAAACCTATGAAGCGGCCAACGGCAAAAAACTCTGCCTCGTCGCCGGCACGCAGCGCCGTCACCAGACCGGCTACCTCGAAGCCATGAAGCAGATTCATGATGGCGCTCTCGGCGAGATCGTCGCGGCGCGCTGCTACTGGAATCAAGGCAGCCTGTGGAAGAAAGACCGCCAGGCCGGCTGGAGCGACCTGGAATGGCAATTGCGCAACTGGCTCTACTTCGCGTGGCTGTCGGGCGATCACATTGTCGAGCAGCACGTTCATAACCTCGATGTCATCAACTGGGCGATGCGCGCGCATCCCGTGCGGGCCGTCGGCATGGGCGGGCGGCAGGTGAGAACCGAACCGGCTTATGGTCACATCTTCGATCACTTCGCGATTGATTACGAGTATGAAAACGGCGCCCACCTGATGAGCATGTGCCGGCAGATCGATGGCTGTGAAAAGAATGTCTCCGAGGCGCTGGTCGGGACAAAGGGCGCGGCGACGCTGGCCACCGGCACGCGCTATCAAATCACCGGCGCGAAAGCCTGGAGCTTCCCGCGCCAGCAGGACAACGAGCCTTACGTGCAGGAACACACCGATTTGATCGCCAGCATCCGCGCCGGTCGCCAGATCAACGAGCTGAAGCAGGTCGCTGAAAGCACGCTCACCGCCATCATGGGCCGCCTGTCAAGCTACACCGGCAAGGCCGTCACCTGGGAGCAGGCGCTCAACTCGACCGAATCGCTGATGCCGGCGAAGCTCGAATGGGGGCCGCTGGCGGTGCCGCCGGTCGCCGTGCCGGGCCGCACCGAGCTGGCTTGAGGGATGAAACATCAGACAGGAGAGGCGATGAAGCTAAAGTTACTTGTGCTACTTTTCATGCTTGCCCTGGCCGTGCCGGCGGCGGCGCAAGAGAAAGCGTTTCTGGGCAAGTGGGACATCACGGCGACCGCCGCCGACGGCAGGCGCATCTACTGGCTCGAAGTCAAAAACGATGGCGGCCAGCTAACCGGGTGGTTTCTGAATCGCGGCGGCAGCGTCTTTAAACTGCCGGCCATCACCATCCAGGATGGCGAGCTGCGATTTGCGCTGCCGAATTCTAAACAAGTGTTCAGCGCCAGGGCCGAAGGCGGCAAGCTCGTCGGCAAGATCACCAGCGGCAACGAGGTCATCAACTGGGTCGGCGTGCGCCCGCCGAAGTGGGGCCGCTATGACGCCAACGCCAAACACAAGTTCGGCACGCCGGTCGAGCTATTCGATGGCAAGAGCATGGACGCCTGGGGCGTCGAGCATCAGGGCAGGCCATCGGGCTGGACGGTTCAGGATGGAGTGATGATCAATGCGCCTCACGCCAACAATCTGGTCTCGCGGCAACGCTTCAAAGACTTCAAGCTGCGCGCTGAATACAAGCTCGAAAAAGACAGCAACAGCGGCATCTACTTGCGCGGGCGTTATGAATTGCAGGTGTTGGACGATTACGGCAAAGACCCCGAAAGTCATGGCCACATGGCCATCTACAGCCGCCGCGCGCCGAGCATCAATGCCAGTCGCCCGGCTGACGAATGGCAGACCGTCGAAGCGGTTATCGTCGGCAACCGCGTCACGGTCGTCCTCAACGGTCAGACCGTGCAGGATAACGCCGTGCTTGATGGCATCACCGGCGGCGCGCTCGACAGCGACGAAGGCGCTGATGGCCCCATCATGCTGCAAGGCGATCACGGCAAAGTCTGGTTCCGCAAAGTCACCGTCACGCCGATCTTGAAGTGACCGGACGGCCCGGCGATGTTTAACCGCCAAGACGCCAAGAACGCCAAGAGAACGCACGGCTTCTTTCTTGGCGTTCTTGGCGTCTTGGCGGTTGAATTATTTCCGCGCGTTGCGTTGCGCGATCACGCCGCGAATGAATTGCAGGTTGGTGCGCATGTCGTTTTCGATGGACTTCGAGGGCGCATCGCATTCCAGTTGCGCCCAGCCGTCGTAGCCGATGTCGGCGAGCGCGTCAACGACTGCCGTAAAATCGATCTTGCCCTGACCGAGATAGTGCGGGTTGTCTTTCAGGTGGACTTCACAAATCCGCGCCCGCCCCAGCCAGCGAATCTCTTCGATGATGTTGAAGCCGCCAATCGTCGAGTTGCCGACATCGTAGTAAGTCAGCACGGCGCGTGAACGGCTGCGCTCCATGATGCGGACGTTGTCACGCGCCGAGATCGTGTCTTCGAGGCCCAAAATCACACCGGCCCGCTCTGCCGCCGGCGCGACTTCGCGCAGCGCATCGCCGACAAAATCCATCTCGGCGGCCGTCTGCAACGCGCCGCGCCCGAAAAACGGCAGCAGGATGACGCGCACGCCGAGCGTTTTAGCAATCGGGATGGCGTCGGCCACCCAGCGCTGGCCGAGCGAGTCATTCTTCAGATAGTTGACGTGCAGGATGTTCAGGCAGACCGAAGTAATCGGCAATCCGACGCGCTTTGATTCCGCGATGAAGGTTTGCTGTGTTGCCGGCTCGCTCAAGGGCAGACGATCTTTGCCCACGCCGAGACTGATCTGCACGCCGTCGAAACCGAGCTTGCGGGCGAGCGCAATCGATTCCGGCTTGGCTTCCTGTCGCAGGTTCCAGTCGGGCACTCCGACTTTGAACTTCACGCCCCTGGCTTTGCCGTAAGCCAGAAGCTGATCTTTGGCAAGTGCGGCTGATGTAAGTCCGAGCGCGCTCTGTTTGATGAATCCTCGACGTGTGATTCGCATTCGTCCTCCGTTGATGATGGATGAGAGATGAAGTCTGCGGCGCGGGCCGCCCCTTGGATATATCGAAAAGCGCGCCGCGCGGCAAGCCGTTCTGTGCGGCGGTGACAATCTGCTCGCCGGTTTTTTGCGTAAGGTCGGAGGACAATCATCAGCCGCGCCGCTGCGGCGCAGGAAAGCGAGAAATCCTGAATGACCTCTCGAAACGTTTTTATCACCGGTGGCACAGGCTATCTCGGCCAGCGCTTGATTCCTCAACTGCTCGAACGCGGCCACACGGTGCGCGCCCTCGTGCGTCAAGGCTCGCAGGCGAAACTGCCCGCCGGCTGTCAACCGATAGTCGGCGACCCGCTCAATCAAGAGAGCTTTGCCGCGCAGATTCGCCCCGCCGACACCTTCGTGCAATTGGTCGGAGTGCCGAAACCTTCACCGGCGAAGGCGGCGCAGTTCCGCGCCATCGATCTGGTCTCGATTCAGCAGAGCGTCCCGGCAGCGGTCGCCGCCGGCATCAAACACTTCGTCTATGTCAGCGTGGCGCATCCCGCGCCATTGATGAAGGCGTATATCGAGGTGCGCTCGGAAGGCGAGCGCTTGATTCGCGAGAGCGGCTTGCGGGCGACGGTGCTGCGCCCGTGGTATGTGCTTGGCCCCGACCATCGCTGGCCTTATCTGCTGGTGCCGGCTTACAAGCTGTTCGAGGCGTTGCCCGCGACGCGAGAGTCGGCCCGGCGGCTGGGGCTGGTGACGTTGCGGCAAATGATCAGCGCGCTGATTGCCGCCGTCGAGAATCCCTCGGACAATCATCACATCGTCGAAGTGCCGGAGATCAGAGAGCGGTGAACGGCAAATGCTTGCATTCGCCTGACGGTGGCACCCGCGATGATGATCTGATTACTCATCATCGCCGATGGCAATCTGGTGGATAACTTGTCGTTCGGAATCGAGGGCAAGCGCATCAAGGTCGAGCCGTTCAATTGAGCGACCGCCCCGGCCTGACTTTCATGCTCAAACCGCTGCACAACCCTGATGGCTGCTGACCGGGCTCTCTTCCGACCAGCAGCCATTTCAGCAGTCGCTCTTACCGGGGATCAACGGTGAGCGGTTTCAGCCCGGCTCGCCGCAATTGCTCGTTGAGCGTCTTCAAGTCGCCGCCTTTGATTGCCTCCCAGCGCGCCGCCAGGTCGGCGACCGCCGGTTGCAGTTGATTGACGGCGGCGGCGGCCTGTGTGGTCGGCGCTACGTCGGCGGCTTGCAGGCTTTCAAGCAGCGCCGTTAGCTCCGCCATCGCCCGCGATAGACTCATTGCGCCAGCGCCGCCGCGCCCGAACCCCGGCGCGCTGCCGGCCAGCGCCGCCGCATTCTTATCAAGCGCCGCGACGGCTTCGGCAACCGCGCCTTTCGGAGCCTGCTCGCCGAGCGACTTCAGTTGGCCGCGCAACTGCCGCGCCTGCACAAGCGCCGGGCTCAAACGCAGTAGCCCTTCGTAGCATTGCATTGAAAGATTGAATTGTTGGGCCAGCCCTTCCGCGGGTGTCATGACGCGCGGATCGATCTTGACGACGAGCGGCTGCGTGTAACTCTTGCCACCGGCGGTCAGCTTTACGGTGTAGCTGCCGGGCAAGACCGCCGGCCCCATCGGCTCGCTCGGCGTATCGCGGTAGATTGCCGAAATCGGATACGCGCGGCGCTCGGCGGGCGGCGGCGGATAGTGCAAATCCCAGACGAAGCGCTGCATCCCGGCTTCCGTGGCCAGCCGTTGCGGCGGGCGTATCCAGTAGGTCGGAATGGCCAGCTCTTTTTCTCTGACAGGCTCCGGCTGGTCATCGCTCGCAAAGCGGCGCACCAGCTTGCCATCGTGGTCGAATATCTCAAGCGTGATGGGCGTCGCCGCGTTCGCTTTCAGATAGTAATTGATGATCGCGCCGTCGGGCGGGTTCTGGCCGGCGGGCTCTTCGGGCGGCAGCGGCGTGTCTGTGTTGGTGTTGCGCTTGATGCGATACGCCACTTGCGGCGCGAAGAGGTAGGCGTCTGCCGCAGCGACCTGGGCGCTGGCCTGCCGAAGCGGCGTGATGTCGTCCAGAATCCAGAACGACCGCCCGTGCGTGCCGACGACGACATCATCGTTGTGGATGACCAGATCGCGTATCGAGCTTGCGGGCATGTTCAACCTGAGCGGCTGCCAGTCGTCGCCATCGTTGAACGATACGAAGACGGCGCGCTCGCTGCCGCAAAACAGCAAGCCGCGGCGCTCGTGATCTTCGCGCACCGTGTTGATCGGGTCATCGGGCAAGCCGCGCACAATCTCTGTCCAGCTCTTGCCGCCGTCGCGCGTGCGGTAGATGTGCGGGCGCATGTCGTCGAGCCGTATGCGGTTGACGGCGATGTAAGCCGTGTTGCTGTCGAAGTGGCTGGCGTCAATCTGCGAGACCTTGCTCCACGCCGTCAACTGCGGTGGCGTGACGTTCTGCCATGACTTGCCGCCATCGCGTGTCAGGTGTACCAGTCCATCATCCGTGCCGGCCCAGATCGTGTCGCCGTCTTTGTATGATGGGCCGAGCGCGTAGATCACGCCGCGTCGCGGCATCCGTGCAAGATCGGGCGTGCTAAAGACGCCGATGCTCGCGGGCACGTCGGGCTGTTCGCGCGAAAGATCAGGGCTGATGACTTCCCATCTCTTGCCGCCGCTGGTCGTCTTGAACAATACGTTGCCGGCAAGATAAAGCACGCGCGGGTCGGTCGGCGAAAACATGATCGGCGAGGTGCGCAGGAAGCGATACTTGCCGCTGCGCACGGCTTCGGGCGCGATGTTTTCAGTCTGCCCGGTGGTGCGATCATAACGGCTCGCCTTGCCGCCGTAGATGATGTTCGGGTTGAGCGGGTCGGGCGCGACGTAGCCATACTCTTCGACGCCTACGGGATGCCATTCACGAAAGGTAATCTGCCCGTCATTGCCACGCGAGGCGACGCCTGCCGAGCCGCTCTCCTGCTGGCCGCCATAGACCCAGTAAGGAAACTGGTTGTCGGTGATGACATGATAAAACTGCGCCGTCGGCTGGTTGTACCAACTGCTCCAGGTGCGCCCGCCGTTGACGGTGATGACTGCCCCTTGATCGCTGGCGAGCAGAATGACCTGCGAGTTATCCGGGTTGATCCAGATGGTGTGATAATCGTCGCCGCCCGGCGCGCCCTTCCACGCCGTGAAGCTGGCGCCGCCATCGGTTGATTTATAAGTCGCGACGTTGGCGACATAGACGACGTTGGCGTCCCTGGGGTCGGCTTTGACTTCCGCAAAGTCCGAGCCGCGCCCCCACAGCCGCGGGTCTTCGTTGACCCGCCGCCAACTCTCGCCCGCATCGTCCGAAGCGTAGAGGCCGCCGAACTGCGGCCCTGCATCCACGGTCGCATAGAGTCGGTTGGCGTTGCCGGGCGCGACCGAAAACCCGATGCGCCCCAGCCCTTGCTCAAAGGTCGGCAGACCTTTGGTTAATTGCCGCCAGGTCGCGCCGCCGTCGGTAGATTTGTAAAGGCCGCTCATCGGCCCCTGCCACTGGCCGTTCTCCCACGGCCCCTGCCGCGCCGACCAGAGATCGGCATAGACGGTCTGCGCATTCACGGGGTCGAACGCCAGGGCAATCGCGCCGGTGTTCTCGTCTTTGTAAAGCACCTTCTCAAACGACTGGCCGCCGTTGATCGAGCGATAGACGCCGCGCTCCTGGTTGGCTCCGTAAGGGTGGCCGAGCACGGCAACGAACAAACGATTGGCGTCCTTCGGATCAACGATGATGGCGCCGATCTGCTGGCCGTCGCGCAGGCCGAGGTGCTGCCACGTTCGCCCCGCGTCGGTTGATTTATACATGCCGTCGCCGACCGACAGGTCAGGGCGCTGCAAGCCTTCGCCGCTGCCGACATAGATGATGCTGGGGTTTGACGGCGCGACCGCCAGCGCGCCGATTGAGCCGGTCGGCTGGTCATCGAAGATCGGCTGCCAGGTGCGCCCATAATCATCCGTGCGCCAGACGCCGCCGTTATTGACGCCGATATAAAAAAGATTCGGCTGCCCCGGCACACCGACCGCGCCGACCGTGCGCCCGCCGCGATGCGGGCCGATCATGCGCCACTTCATGCCCTGATAGAGCGTTTGATCGAACGACTGCGCGAGGATCGAAGAAGGGATACAAAAGATAATCAAGAAGCAACAGGCGACAAGCCAAAGCGAGCGCACTCGGTTCACGCTTCACCTCCGGGAGATGTTTGAGAGATTACGCGCCGCCACTGGCCGGGCGCGAGGCGTATTGTAGCAGAAGCGGGGCTGAGAGCCAGGAAGCAGGAGGCAGGAGGCAGGAGGCAGTTCTTGATTTGATTTTCAGCTATTCTGCTGATGCTGATCTTTTGCAACGTCAGCCTGCCTCCTGCTTCCTGCTTCCTGCCTACTTAGCCCTTCCTTCTCCGCGGGGTCAGTATGGATGCTGACGCGCGAGCGCGGGATTTCGGCTTCGATCTCGCGCAGCACGCGCACCGATACGGCGTGCGCCTGCTCGAAGGTCAGGCGGCGCTCGACGTCGAGGTGCAGGTCAATGAACTTCAGCGAGCCCGAACGTCGCGTTCGCAGATCGTGGAAGCCAAAGACGCCTTGTCCTTGATAACGGCTGACGACGGCGGCGACTTGCTCATCGATCTCTTGCGGCAAGCGACGATCCATCAGAATGTCTACGGCTTCGCGCGCCACCGTGAACGCCGACCAGAGGATGTAGAGCGAAATCGTAATCGAGATGAGCGGGTCAACGATCTTCCAGCCGCTGAAGTAAACCACGGCGAGCGCCACCAGGGCGCTGCCGTTGGTGTAGATGTCCGACGCATAATGCACGGCGTCCGCAGCCATCGCCGGCGATTCCGTGTCGCGAGCGACTTTGCGCAAGCGCGCCACCAGCGCCAGGCTCACCCCGATGGCGATGGCCATCGTGCCGATGCCGAGCCATTCAGAAGCGATCTCGCGCGGCTCGCGGATGCGCTTGATCGCTTCGCGGATCAGGAAGAGGCCCGACGCCGTGATTACCATAGCCTGGAACAATCCGGCGAGCGATTCGGCCTTGCCGTGACCGTAGGTGTGATCTTCGTCGGCGGGCCGCGCCGCCGCGCGCACCGCGAAGAAGTTGACCACCGAGGCGAAGATGTCCATCAGCGAATCGAGCAGCGACGCCCAGACGCTGATCGAGCCGGTGAGCAAGCCGGTGATCGATTTGATGGCGATGAGGAAGGCGGCGGCGAGGATGGATAACCGCGCCGCCTGATTCTTTGCCGCCGCCTCGTCGCGGTGCGCGGCGGCAATCCGCTGTTTCGCATCAACGCCGGTCATGCTTCTAAGCTATGCGCAATGGCCGGTGACCTGCAAGCCTGTACGGTCAGTAGAAACCGCAGAGGACACAGAGGGGCGCAGAGGGCTTATCCTCTGCGCCCCTCTGTGTCCTCTGCGGTGATCTTATGGCTCATTGCTTGATGCTGAGGTCGGCGCGGCGCTTGAGGAGGTAGGCGCGAATCGCTTCGACGTCGTCCGCCGTCAGCCACTCTTTGAACGACGGCATGCCGCGCGCCAGGTTCTTGCCTTCAAGGAGAATTTCTTTGTAGTGATCAAAGACCGACGCCGCCGAATAACGCAGGTCGGGGGTCGCGCCGCCGCTGATGCCGACCAGCCCGTGACAGGAGGCGCACCACTGCGCGAACAGCCCCGCGCCGGCGGCGACTTGTTCCGGCGCGGCGGTGAATTCAATCGGCGTCACCGGCTGGAGCCGCCGGCTGAACGTGTCGGGCATCGTCTGTTTGGCGTTCAGCGCAAAGGTCAGCAACATTCCTGCGCCGTTGGCGCGCCCGCTTTCGACGCCGCCGACCAGCGCCGCCGCGCCGCCCCATCCCGCCATCACCGAGACGTACTGCACACCGTCGACTTCATAGGTCACCGGCGCGGCGATGATGCCTGTGCCAACCGTCACCTCCCAGAGCTTCTCGCCTTTGTCTGCCGAGTAAGCGACGAAGCGCCCATCCGCCGTGCCTTGAAAGACGAGGTTGCCGGCAGTCGTCAACGTGCCGCCGTTCCAGATCGTCTTGTAGGGCACGCGCCAGCGCTCTTTCTGCGCCACAGGGTCCCAGGCCAGCAGGTGGCCCGTGGGCACGACCGGCGGCACCGCTTTCAATAGCGAAAAGTCGCTGCCGGTATTCCACGAGCCGGGCCGATATTGAAACTTCTTCTCGCCGGCGTAACCAAAGAACGGGTCTTGCGCAGGGATGTAGACCAGCCCGGTCTGCGGGTTGAAAGACATCGGCTGCCAGTTGTGGCCGCCAATCGGGCCGGGCTTCACGATGGTCAAGGTGTCTTTGTAACGCGCCGCCGGGTTTTCGATAGGCCGGCCCGTCTTCTTATCAACGCCGGTCGCCCAGTTCATCGGCACATAGGCTTCGGCGGAAAGCAGCTCGCCGGTCACGCGGTCGAGGACGTAGAAGAAGCCGTTCTTCGGCGCTTGCATCAGCACCTTGCGCTTGCGCCCGCCCATGTCGAGGTCGGCAAGGATGATGTGCTGCGTCGCCGTGAAGTCCCAGTTTTCGCCCGGCGTCGTTTGATAGTGCCAGACCAGCTCGCCCGAGTCGGGCTTGAGCGCGAGGATTGAAGAGAGATAGAGATTATCGCCGCCGCCGGGGCTGCGGACATTTTGATTCCACGGCGAGCCGTTGCCGGTGCCGACGTAGAGCAGGTCGAGCTCCGGGTCGTAAGCCATCGAATCCCAGACCGTGCCGCCGCCGCCGCCTATCTTCCACCACTCGCCGTTCCAGGTCTTGGCGGCGCGCGCCATTGCTGGCGACTCGAATGGCTTCGACGGATCACCCGGCACGGTGTAGAAGCGCCATGCGAGACGGCCTGTGTCGGCATCATAAGCCGAAAGGTAACCGCGGACCCCGAACTCGGCGCCGCCGTTGCCGATCAGCACGCGGCCTTTGACGATGCGCGGCGCGCCGGTGATCGTGTAAGGCTGCGACTGGTCTACGGTGACGACCGACCAGACCGGCGTGCCGGTGGCGGCATCCAAAGCAATCAGCCGCCCGTCGAGCGCGCCGACATAGACTCGGCCCTTGTAGACGGCGACGCCGCGATTGACCACGTCGCAACAGGCGCGCTGCCCGTACGCGCCCGGCACCTTCGGGTCGTACTTCCAGAGCAACTGGCCCGTGCGCGCATCGAGCGCATAAACGATGCTCCAGCTCCCGGTCGTGTAGATGACGCCGTCAACGACGATGGGCGTCGCTTCCAACCCGCGCGTCGTCTCGGCGTCGAAGGCCCATGCGAGGCCGAGGGTTTTGACGTTCGCGGCGTTGATCTGCTGGAGCGGGCTGAAGCGCGTCTCGGCATAGTTGCGCCCGTGCGTCAGCCAATCGGCTTTCTTCTGGTCGGCGTTGCGCAACGCGGCGTCGTCTATTTTCTTGGTCGCCTGCGAGCGTTCGTTATGTTGCGCCTGCTGCGCGGGCAGCAAGAACGAGCAGCAAAGGGCAAACAGCAGGAGCGCGAGTTGAATGCGTCGCTTCATCGTCTATCACCTCTCAAGATTCTTGAACGGTTTGGACCAGGCGCCGGGCATTGTATCAATTTTGTGAGGTCGAATTAAGCGGGATGTGGGAATCTGCTTTGAAATGTTTATCCGCGAAAGTACATACACTAATAGAGTGTAAGCTGGCGGTTGAGTGTCCAGCTTCGCCGGGTGTGGAACACATTCGGAGGGCGTACGGTCGCGCGACTCGCATTGACAATCAATCCGTCCGGTACATGATCCGTGCGGCGTTTGTCGTAACCCTCACGGTATTGTGCAGTTTTTATAACTAAGACCAATTTCTGTTGATCCCGCCGCCGAAGGGTTTGGCGCATTATAACGTCACCCGGCGTTATAAAAAACTGACGATAGAGCAAATCCGGCCTGGCGTGCCTTAGGCGGAAACAGGGCTTTCATCTGGACAGAGGCCTGAGCACATTAAATCTTGGCTTAGCGAGGTAGAACGATGAGTGATAAACCACCTGACAAGGACAACAATAACGCGACCGTCACACTGCCTCCCAGTGAGGAAAGCAAGAAGGATGTCGCCCCACCGGAAGCACAGACGGACACGACCGCGACGGCTGGCCAGCCTCCCTCTGCGACGGAGAAGGTCACCGCCGAAGCCCCGGCGGATGCGAAGATAGAACTCGCGATTACGCCTCCCCCCAAGCCCGCCTGCCCGGACCCGCCTTGCCCCAAATCCCCGCAGTGGTGGCAAACCTACCTCCTCGGCTTATACCTGCTGATCGTGTTCATCCTCCTCGCCTACCTGCTGTTGAAGCTCTGGGTCAAGCGGGATGAGAACCACGAGATATTTCTCTTCTGGGGGCAGTACCACACCTACATGCAAGACGAAGTGCGGCTGCTCGGCATCGTTATGGTGGCCGGGGCGCTGGGCAGTTTCTTCCATGCCGCCAAATCCTATACTGCCTTCGTCGGCAGCCAGCGCATCTACATCTCGTGGTTCTGGTGGTACTTTCTCCGGCCCTTCTCGGGCATGGCGCTGGCGGCGATTTTTTACTTCGTGCTGCGCGGCGGGATGCTGACCGGGCAAGTGTCCAGCGATCAGATTAGCGTCTACGGCGTAGCGGCTATGGCCGGCCTTGCAGGGTTATTCTCGGATCAAGCCGCCCTGAAGCTGAACGAAGTGTTTTGCAACCTCTTTAAGACGGATGACCCGCGCAGCGACAAACTGAAGGGCGGCGATGCCGCGACGGCTGGCAATCGCAAGCCCGCAATCACCTCGATCACCCCGCCGACGGTCAAAAGCAAAACGGCTGATGCCGACGTCACCATCACCGGCACCAGCTTCGTCGAGTCCTCCACCGTCAACTTAGGCGGCAAAAAGGTGGATGCGACCTTCACCAGCTCAACGGTGCTGGTCGCGCATCTTAAAGACACCGACATCCCTAACCCCGGCTCCTTCGACCTGATCGTCAACAATCCTGAGCCGGCTGGCTCATCCAATGCCGTGAAGCTGACGGTCACCCCATGACCCGACCAAATGGGCCGACCGGCAGAGCGGCGCGCAACACGAACCCTGGTGCGGCGCGCCGCTCAGCATTGTGCGGTCGGCGGCGATGAGCTTGGGTTCGCGCGCCGGTTATGATAAACATCAGTCGATCTATGCAACGACTTGGATGGATAGCTTGCGCCCTGTGCGTATGCGTTGGCATCTCCTGGGGGCAATCTGCGGCGTTTGCGCAATCCCCAGCCCCCGCTCAGGTGTTACCGCTGATCGAGAAGTACAAAGCGCCGCCTTATCGCGCCTCCGGCTTCCTCGACCGCGAAACCTATGACTACCGCATTAAGTTTCACGAGCCGCTGCCGCCAACATTGACCGATGTGTTGATCTGCGACGTCTGGCAGCGGGTGACGATGGACTTGAAGCTGAAGCTCACTCCGAAAGACGCCTCGGAAGAGACGATCAAGCAGGCGCTGAATGTTTACCTGGCGAAGCGCTGGGATGACATCGCCGGCTATCGGCCCTGGACACACTGGAACTTTGTGCGCGGGCTGAAGCCGCCCGAGCGCGAGCGGCTGGCCAGAGAGATCGTCGAATACATCGCCAAAAACGGCGTCCGCGACGTCGACAAATGATCGCCACGGCTCAAGCGCGCACGGCGCGGCTGCGGGCGGCGCGGCGCTTGAGGATTTGATCGGCGACGACGCCCAGCAGGATCACTGCGCCCATCACCGCAAAGTTCAACGAGCTGGGGATGCCGAGCAGGTTCACCAGGTTTTGCAAGACTTGTAACAAGGTCGCGCCGATCAAGATGCCGATGATCGAGCCTTCGCCGCCGCGCAAGCTGCAACCGCCCAGCACTGCCGCCGCGATGCCATACAGCTCATAAAAATTGCCGTGCGACGACGGCGACACCGAGTTCGTATAAAACGCAATCAGCACGCCCGACACCCCCGCAAGCCCGCCCGACAAAATGTAGGCGCTGGCGATCACCCGCCGCGAGTTGATGCCCGAATAGCGCGCCGCTTCTTCGTTGCGCCCGACCGCATACAAATAGCGGCCATAGATCGAGCGGTGCAGGATCACCCACATAATGGCGCTGATGATGAGCAGCAAGATGAACGGCATCGGGATGCCGAAGAGACTGCCCGACGCCAGCGTGCGCAAGGTCTCGAATCCGCTCTCCTCGCCGCCAAAGCCCTTGGTTTCGTCGTGAGCGATAAAGCGCGCCGCGCCGCGATAAAACAACAGCCCGCACAGCGTCACGATGAAGGGCTGGATGTTGATTTTGGTAATCAAGAACCCGTGCAGCGCGCCGAGCAACATCGCAAGCAGGATCACGGCCAGCACGGCCAGCGCCGACGGCCAGTGCCATTCCATCAACATCTGCGAGAGCAGGACGCCTAACAGCGCAAAGACCGAGCCCACCGACAGATCGATGCCGCCGGTGATAATCACCATGCCGATGCCGATGCTGAAGATGCCATAGATGCCGACCAGCCGCGCCATGTTTTGCAGGTTAGCGCCGCCCAGAAAGCGCGGGTTGATGGCCGCCACGACGACGCACAGGATGATTAGCAGGATGAAGATGCCAAGCTCTTTTTTCATCGCGATTCTTATTCAGTATTCGTTCACCGCAGAGGGCGCGGAGGAACGCAGAGGATATTCTCCGCGACCCTCTGCGCCCTCTGCGGTCAAACTCAAAGCGAACTCAGTTGATGTTCACCCGCAGAGCCGGTCTTGCCGACGGCCAGGCGCATGATGGCTTCTTCGCTGCACGCCTCGCGTTCGAGGATGCCGGTCAGGCGGCCCTCGTGCATGACGGCGACGCGGTCGCTGACGCCGAGCACCTCTTCCATGTCGCTGCTGATCATGATGATGGCGACGCCTTCGCGCGCTAGCTGACGCATCAGCGCATAAATCTCGGCTTTCGCGCCGACATCGATGCCGCGTGTCGGCTCGTCAAAGATCAGCACGCGCGGTTGCAGCGACAGCCATTTCGCCAGCACGACTTTCTGTTGATTGCCGCCGCTCAGGTTGCCGACGCGCTCTTCGACGCTCGGCGCTTTGACATTCAGCCGCTTACTCATCTCTGCCGCCCGGTCGCGCTCGCGGTCGCGCTGAATCAGCCCGCCCGAGGCGTAACGCGCCAGCGCCGGCATGGTGATGTTTTCGCGAATCGTCATGTCGATCACCAATCCCGAATTGCGGCGGTCTTCGGGGATCAGGTAGATGCCGTGGCGGATGGCGTCTTCAGCCGAGCGGATGACGAGCGGCTTGCCGTCGAGCCGCAGCGCGCCGCCCGCCGCCGGGTCTGTGCCAAAGACGGCCTGCGCCACTTCCGAGCGGCCCGCGCCGACCAGCCCGGCCATGCCGAGGATTTCGCCCTTCGCCACCTCAAGCGACACCGGCGAATCCGGGTAACGCGCCGTCCGCAGGTTGTCGATGGCGAAATAGCCCGGCTGTTTTTCGGCGTCCGAATGGACGTAAAACGTATTCAGCTCGCGCCCGACCATCAGCCGCACCATCTGGTCGTGATGAATCTCTTCGCGCCCGAGCCGTCCGGCGTTCTGGCCATCGCGCAGCGCCACGACGCGGTCGGCAACCTCTTCGATCTCGCCGAGGCGGTGCGAGATGTAGATCATGCTGACGCCCTGAGCGCGCAGCTCCTTGACGACGGCGAGCAGCCGCCCGGTCTCGGTCAAGGTCAGGCTCGACGTCGGCTCGTCCATGATCAGGATGCGGGCATTTTGCGACAACGCCTTGGCGATCTCGACCAGTTGCTTCTGCGCAATCGACAGCTTGTCGAGCGGCGTCCGCGGCGTAACGTTGAGGCCCAGGCGCTCGATATAGACTTGCGCCTCGCGCTCCATGCGCCGCCGATCAATCAAGCGCAGCGGCCCGCCGCGCACCGGCTCGCGGCCCATGAAGATGTTGCTCGCGACATCCAGGTTATCCAGAACGTTCAGCTCTTGATGGATGAAGCCGATGCCTAAGCGAATGGCGTCACTCACCGAATGGATCACCACCGGCTGACCATTGATGCGCAGGTGGCCTGCGTCCGGCTGATAGACGCCGCCGATGATCTTCATCAGCGTTGACTTGCCGGCGCCGTTCTCGCCGATCAGGGCGACGACTTCCGCCGCGTAGACATCCAGGTCCACGGCGTTGAGCGCGACGACGCCGGGGAAGCGCTTGGTGACGCCGCGCATTTCCAGCACTGCGTCTGCCATCTCAGGAACGACCTCGCAGCTTGTTGATCTGCTCGATGAAGGCGTCGACGTCGGCCTGCTTGATGGCCTTGGTCGGGATGAAGACCTGTTTGCTTGCGGGCACCCCTGACTTGTCGCCGTGCAGCACTGCCGCCATCAGCTTGATTGACTGATAGCCGAACTCGTAAGGCTGCTGGACGACCGTGGCATAGATGCCGCCCGACTTGATGCCGGCGAGCGTGTCGTCGGCTTCGTCAAAGCAGACGATTTTGACCTGGCCGAGCTTGCCGGCGCTTTTGACCGCGTTAAAGATGGCCGGGCCGTTGTATTCCCAGAGGCCGACCAGTCCGGCGATGTCTGCATACTTGACCAACGTATCGTCAACGTTGGCCCTGGCGCGCACCAGGTCTGTCTCGTCCGTGCGCAGATCGATGATCTCGACCTTCGAGCCTTGCAGCGCTTCTTTCAGGCCGGCGAAACGCTCTTTGGCGTTCTGCGCGTCGCTCTTGCCGACGAAGACCATGATCTTGCCGCCGTTGGGCAGCGCCTCTTTGACCAGTTGGCCGGCTTGCACTCCGGCGGCATGGTTGTCTGTGCCGAGATAGCAGGCGCGGTTGCTTTGCGGCGCGTCGCTGTCCTGTGTGAAGACCAGCGCTTGCTTGGCGATGTCGTTGAGCAGTTGCGTCTGGTTGGCCGGGTCAACCGGCGAGATGGCGATGCCGTCTATGCCTTTGGCGAGCAGATCGTCAATGATACGCTTCTGCTCGGCGGCGGTGCCTTCGCCGGGAATCTTGAATTCAACGTCTACATCTTCTAGCTCCTGGTCGGCCTTCTCGCAGCCGCGCTTGGCAATCGTCCAGAAGTTCGCCGCGTTGTTGGTGACAAAGGCGAGCTTCTTCTTTTTGCTGGCGGTCGAGCAGCCGAACAGCAAGAGCGCGACGAGCAGGCAGGCAAACAGTCTGGTGTAAGAGGCGAGTTTCATGCTTTCCCCCGTGGTTTGATATCACTGCGGATTTCATGCGTGATGCGGGATAATTTATCGCGAATCCGTCGCCGATTGTCAAATCAAGCGGTCGGCAAACGATGGCCATTCAGGTCTGCGGCGAGCGGATGATGCTTTAACACAGAGACACAGAGGCGCGGAGGCACGGAGGAAGCACGGAGAGAACTCTGTGCCTCCGTGTCTCCGTGTCTCTGTGTTTGATTCGTCTTAATTCGTCTTGACTTTAGTCGCCTTGGTTTTTTATACCGAGTAGACCGAATCACACGGGAGGCTTATGAAAAGGACACTCGCTTTGGTCATCATCGTTCTGCTGGCTGCGCTCATCGTTCCGCCGGTGCGCGCCGCCGAGCGCTATCAGACGTTTCTCTTCGGCGCCGCCTACTACCCGGAGCACTGGCCCGAAAGTTATTGGGAGCAGGACGCCACGCGCATGCAGGAATGCGGCGTCAACGTCGTGCGCATGGCCGAGTTCGCCTGGGCCGTCATGGAACCTCGGAAAGGCACCTATGACTTTTCACTGTTCGACAAAGCCATCGCCGTGCTGGCCCGTCACGGCATCAAGACGATCATCGGCACGCCGACGGCAACGCCGCCGAAATGGCTGACCGCGGAGTACCCCGAAGTCCTGCACGTCAACGCCGACGGGCGGCCCGCCGACGATCAATCGCGCCGCCACATCTGCTACAACAGCGCGGTCTATCGCGACTACACGCGCCGCATCGTCGAAGCGATGGTCCAGCATTTCAAAGACAACCCCAACATTATCGGCTGGCAGATCGATAACGAGCTCAACTGCGAAAACCACGAATGCTATAGCGAGCCATGCGCCGTCGCCTTTCGCGCATGGCTGAAGCAGAAGTACGGCACGCTCAATGCGCTCAATGAGCGCTGGGGCACGCGCGTCTGGAGCCAGTGGTATACCGACTGGCAGCAGATCAAGCTGCCGCGCCAGACCATGTCGTTTCACAACCCCGGCCTGATGCTCGACTTCAAGCGCTTCGGCTCGGATTCGGCGGACTCGTACAAGTCGCTGCAAGTCGCGCTCATCCGCCGCCAGCTGCCCCAGGCGTTCATCACCACCAACGGCGTCTTCAAGGGGATCGATTATTATCAGTTCGCCCGCGACCTCGACCTCTATTCGTATGACAGCTACCCGACCTTTTCCGATGTGCCGCAGTATGGCAACGGCGCGAGCTACACGGCGACGCGCGGCTTCAATGGCCGCTGGATGATCATGGAGCAGCAGACGGGGCCGGGCGGGCAGACTTACTTGCTGCGCAGCCCGCGACCGGGCGAGATGAACCTCTGGGCGTGGCAAGCCATCGCTCATGGCGCGGACGGCATGTTGCACTTCCGCTGGCGCACCGCCCGGCGCGGCGCTGAAGAGTACTGGTCGGGCGTGCTGGAGCACGATAACATCCCGCGCGCCCGCTACCAGGAGTTCAAGAAAGAAGGCGCAGAGATCAACAAAGTTGGCAAAGCGATTCTCGGCTCGCAGATCGTTTCCGACATCGCGGTCATCAAAGATTTCGAGGCCGAGTGGGTCTTCGACCATCAGTACTTCACCCACGAAGTGAACGTTGCGGCGTCGGTCGGCTGCTTCTTTCAAGCGGCGTCAGAGATGAAGTACAACATCGATTTCATCCCGCCGGCGGCGGACTTCAGCAAATACAAAATCATCTTCGGCCCGCAACTGGTGTTGATGGACGACGCGCTAGCCGCAAAGATCAAACGCTTTGTCGAACAGGGCGGCACCTTTGTGATGTCGGCGCACAGCGCCGTCAAAGACCGCGACAACGCGATGACCGAACGTATCGTGCCGATCCTGCTCGACGATCTGTTCGGCGTCGAGCGCGACGAGTTCAACTGTTACCAGCCGCCGTCACGCGGCAAGAACGATTTGAGCTTTGAAGACGGCGCAATGGTGCCGGTCAACGTCTTTGCCGACGTACTGCAACCGAAGAGCGCGCAGGTGATTGCCACCTGGAATCGCGATTACCTGAAAGGCCGGGTGGCGGCGACCGAAAAGCGCGTCGGTCGCGGCAAGGCGGTTTATTACGGCTCGTTCTTCAACACCGACGCGGCGCGTTACCTGCTGAAGCGTTACGCTGCCGAGCAGAACTTGCGGCCTCTGTTCACCGGCTTACCGAAAGAGGTCGAAGTCACACGCCGCACGAAAGACGGCGTGAGCTACACCTTCATCCTGAATCATGCGAGCGAGCCGGTGACGCTGAACATCGGCGCGGGATATTACGACCTGCTTGCAGACCGAGCGTCGCCCGCGACCGTGACGCTGAAGGCGTTCGAGTATAGAGTGTTAAGGAAGTGAGTTGCCCACCCTGACTTGTTTCATGGGGATACATTGATGCCGTACCAATGGCATCTGAATTTGCATATGAAATGTATCCCCATGATATGATGAGGCGCGTATGGGCAAGCGAGGGGTCAAAGTCTTTATCTCACATGGCAAGCAGGACGCATGGCTCGCCGGACAGATTGCTCGACGGATACAGGACTGTGGAGCCTCTACTTTCTTGGATGAGACAGACATTCCTAAAGGAGCTAACTTTAAGGAGATTATTCACAGCGAAATCACTCAGTGCCAAGAAGTCGTTGCGCTGTTTACTCCCTGGTCTGCGCAACGATTCTGGGTATGGGCTGAAGTGGGTGCCGCTTGGGGACAAGGTAAGCGCATTATAGCTGTTCTATATGGGCTGACTGTTTCAAAATTGGAGAAGATGGGTGGCAGTAAAGGCGTGTTCGAGGATATAAATATACTTGATATAAATGGTTTCGATAAATATCTGGACGAACTTGCCAAACGAATAATGGAGAATGAAAATGCGTAGAATTTTTATTTCATATAGTAACAAAGACACCGCATTTGTCGCTCAACTAGAGAGGATGTTCCGCCAGATCGACGTTACCGGGTTTCTGGACCAAAGCGACATGGCTGCCGGGGCGCCGATTTCCAGTCAGATACGTGAAGCCATCAGAAGCGCTAGTGCCGTACTTGTTCTTCTTTCAGAGGACGCTGTTAGAAGCAATTGGGTTCCTTTTGAAATAGGGTTAGCTCAATCTTTGGGAAAACCGATCATTCCAGTCCTTCTCCCGACATCTGAGCTTAACAAATCTATTCTGGATTTGGTCAAAGATTATCAGGTTATAGACGCTCGTAATAAGCCGATTCCAGAAATCGTCAAAGAAATCGATTCTGCTTTAGAACTGCAAGAGGCTCGGTAACCTTTTCAATTCAGAATATTCTCATAACGATGAAAACGCCTCATTCCTACTCACTCCTACTATAAGATAATCGTTTGATGTGCGGTTTCATCAAATGGCAAATTTCAGGAGGCGAGTCAGTGGTCTGGGAAGAACGATGGCATCCGCTGCGCGAGGAATGGGTGATCGTCGCGGCGCACCGGCAGAACCGCCCGTGGATTGGCGAAACCGTCACTCACGAAGACGAGTCGTTGCCGGAATACCTCAGTGATTGCTATCTCTGCCCCGGCAACCGGCGGGTGAGCGGCGCGGTTAATCCCGCTTACGAACAGACGTTCGTGTTTGACAACGACCATCCGTGCGTCGGCCCTGCCGCGCCGGCTGAAGGCCCGCCGCCCGCGGGCATCTATCGCCGCCGCCCGGCGCACGGCATCGCCCGCGTCGTCTGTTACAGCCCCCGACACAACCTGACGCTCGCGGAGCTTGCGCCGGCAGAGATTGAAACGCTGCTCACGGTCTGGCAAGAACAATATGTTGACCTCGGCAGCCGCCCGGGCGTCGATCACGTCCTCGTCTTCGAGAACAAAGGCGAAGTCGTCGGCGTTTCGAATCCGCACCCGCATTGCCAAATTTACGCCACCAACTTTGTCTTCAAAACCATCGAGACCGAGGCGCGCGCCAGCCGCCGTCACTTCGCAGAAACGGGCCGCGCTCTCTTTCAAGACATCCTCAGAGCCGAACACGAGGATGGCCGCCGCATCATCTACGAAAACGACTCGGCCATCGTCTTTATGCCCTACTTTGCGCGCTACGCTTACGAAGTCTTCGTCGCGCCCAAACAGACGCATCCGAGTCTCGCGGCGTTATCAAACGATGAGCGGCGCGACTTTGCCGAAGCATTGAAGCGGGCGCTGGTGAAATTCGACAACCTCTGGCAGATGCCGTTCCCTTACGTGATGCCGCTACATCAAGCGCCCACGGATGGCGGCGATTACCCGGGCTTTCATTTTCACATCGAATTCCACCCGCCGCTGCGCAAGCCGAATCTGTTGAAGTACCTGGCCGGCCCCGAAATCGGCGGCGGCAATTTTCTGAGCGACACCGCGCCCGAAGAGAAAGCCGCCGAGCTGCGCGCCCAGCCCGATACTCATTACAAGCAAGCGGCAAGGGAGAGTTTGTAATGAATGGCGCAAAGGCGCTGCTGGAGCCGATTCTGCGCCTGCATGCGCGCATCCGTGACGAAGTGGTCGCGGCGACCGAGCGCGCCGCCGTCGAAGACCTCGCTCGCATTGACCGCGACGACGAAGGCGACACGATCTATGCGGTTGATCGCGTCAGCGAAGAGTTGCTGATCGACTTCGTTGAGACAGAGATTGCCACACGCTCGCCGGTCGTGCTGATCGCCGAAGGCTTGCACGGCGGCAAACTGATCTTGCCGCGCGACGCCGACGAAGCCGATGCCGTGTGGCGCATCATCGTTGACCCGATAGACGGCACGCGCGGCCTGATGTATCAGAAGCGCAGCGCCTGGATACTGACCGGCGTGGCCGCGAATCGCGGCGCGCAGACAGGTCTCACAGACATCGAGCTGGCCGTACAGACAGAGATTCCGCTCATCAAGCAACACCTGAGCGACACGCTGTGGGCGGTGCGCGATGAGGGGGCGCAGGGCGAGCGATTCAATCGTCTGAGCGGCGAGCGCTGGCAACTGACCTTGCAGCCGTCGCGGGCGCGCAGCATCGCGCACGGCTTCGCGATGGTGGCGCGTTTCTTTCCCGGCGCGCGCGAAGAGCTGGCGGCGATTGACGAAGAGATCGTGCGCGGCGCGCTCGGCCCGCCGCTCCACGGCAAGGCGCATTGCTTCGAAGATCAATACATCTCTACGGGCGGCCAGCTTTACGAATTGATGGCCGGCCATGACCGCTTCGTCGCCGACCTGCGTCCGCTGATGGAGCGTGTGCTTGAAAGGCGCGGCCAATCTTTAGGCATCTGCTGCCACCCGTATGACCTCTGCGCCGAGCTGATCGCCCGCGAGCTTGGCGTCATCATCACAGACGCGCACGGTCAGCCGCTCAATGCGCCGCTTAACGTTGAAGCAGACGTGGCATGGGTCGGCTACGCGAACGCCGCGATTCGCGCGCAGATCGAGCCGCTGCTCAAGCGCGCGCTCAATGATCGCGGGCTACTCGATGGCTAATGCCTTTTAACCGCCAAGACGCCAAGCGCGCCAAGGGACAGTCATCTTCCCTTGTTGCGCTTGGCGCGCTTGGCGTCTTGGCGGTTTATTATCGTAGCTGAATAAAGAGCCAATGTTACAGATCACACATGGCGCAACCCGGGGGCTGACGGACGTCGAGCGGTTCATCGAAATGCTCAACCGGCTCGATCAGAGCGACGTCGCGGCGGCAAGCTCGCTGTTCGATGGCGACGGCGAGGTCATCGTCACGCGGGCGCCGGGACGGCTCGATGTGATGGGCGGCATCGCCGATTATTCCGGCTCGCTGGTCTTGCAGTTGCCGATCCGCGAAGCCGCCCTCGTCGCCCTGCAACCCGTCGCCGAGCGCACTCTGCGCATCGTCAGCTTCGGCGCGGAAGCGAATCAGCGCGCCGCGTCGTTTACGATGCCGCTCGCGTATTTCGAGCGTGCCGGTGAGCCGTTGGATTACGCGGCGGCCCGCGCCTACTTCGAACGCGACCCGCAGACGCGCTGGGCGGCTTACGCGGCGGGCGCGTTTCTCGTCTTGATGCGGGAATGTAATATTCGTTTCAATCAGGGCGCGCGATTGCTGATCGATTCAAGCGTGCCGGAAGGCAAAGGCGTCAGCTCGTCGGCGGCCATCGAAGTCGCCGTGATGCAGGCCGTCAGCGCCGCTTTCAACATCCAGATCGATGCCCGCGAAACCGCCCTGCTGTGCCAGAAAGTCGAAAACTTCGTGGTCGGCGCGCCCTGCGGCGTGATGGATCAAATGACCGCGAGTTGCGGAGAAGCCGGCCGCCTGCTGGCGTTGCTCTGCCAGCCTGCCGAGTTGCAGGGAACCGTCGCCATCCCCGATGAGCTGGCCGTCTGGGGCATCGATTCGGGCATTCGCCATTCGGTGTCGGGCGCGGATTACGGCTCGGTGCGCGTCGGCGCGTTTATGGGCTATCGCATGATTGCCGAGATGGCCGGCCTCGCGGTCGAAGCCGCCGGCGACGGCGGACGCCTCAAGTTCACTGATCCGCGCTGGCAGGGTTATGTGGCGAATGTTACGCCGTCGGAATTCGCGCAGTACTACGCGGCGCGTTTGCCTGAGCGGATCGCGGGGGGCGAATTCCTGGCGCGCTTCACCGGCACGACCGATGCGGCGACGCGGGTTGAGCCCGGACGGAGCTACGCGGTGCGCCAGCCGACGGCGCATCCTGTCTACGAGCATTTCCGCGTCCGCGCCTTTGCCGAGCTGCTAGCGCAGTCGCCGAGCGGGCGCGGCTGTCAGTTGCTCGGCGAGTTGATGTACCAGTCGCACGCCAGCTATTCGGCCTGCGGGCTCGGCTCTGAAGGAACCGACTTGCTGGTGAATCTGGTGCGCCAGGCCGGCATGGCCCGCGGCCTGTATGGCGCGAAGATCACCGGCGGTGGCAGCGGCGGCACGGTCGCCGTCCTCGGGCGAAAGCATGCGCAAGCGACCGTAATGAATATCGCGGAACGTTATGCCAGCGAAACGGGCCGCGCGCCGCAAGTCTTTTCCGGCTCGTCGCCGGGAGCCGCCGCCTTTGGCCACCTACGGCTCAGAAGAGTGGTGAGTGATGAGTGATGAGTGAAGAGTGAAGAGTGAAGAGAGCGAGATATTCAGCGCGCCGTCTTCCTACTCATCACTCATCACTTTCTACTCATCACTTCTTGTCACTTGTCACTCGTCACTCGTCACTGCTATAACGATTGGCTCAACCGATGACTCAGGAGGACAGCTTATGCAGGCAGCCAAAGCAATGAACATTCGCGAGCAGGTGTCGGCGGAAGAATGGCAGGCGCGCGTCGATCTGGCGGCGCTCTACCGGCTGACGGCGCTTTATCATTGGGACGATCTCGTCTTCACGCACATCTCGATGCGCGTGCCCGGCCCGGAGCATCACTTTCTCATCAACCCGTACGGGTTCCTGTTTGAAGAGATCACGGCGTCGAGCCTCGTCAAAGTTGACCTCGCGGGCAACACCATGATGGAAACGCCGTACGTGATTAACCCGGCGGGCTTCACGATTCACAGCGCCGTTCATGAAGCGCGCGAAGATGCGCTCTGCGTCTATCACACGCACACCCTGCACGGCGTCGCGGTGTCAGCGCAGAAGCATGGCTTGCTGCCGATCTCGCAGCACTCGCTGATGCCGCTGATGGCGATTGGTTATCACGATTACGAAGGGCTGGCGCTGAACGCCGAAGAGAAGCCGCGGCTGGTCGCCGACCTCGGCACGAATCGGGCGCTGATTCTGCGCAATCACGGACTGCTGACGGTCGGGCGCTCGGCGGCGGAAGCCTTCCTGGCGATGTATATGCTCGAAGCCTCGTGCCGCATTCAGGTGCTGGCGCAATCGGGCGGCTCGGAGTTGACCCATATCGGCGAGCCGATCCTCAAAGGCATCCTCGCGCAAGTCGAGCAGGTGACGAAAGGCATGGGCGGCAACCTCGTCTGGCCGGCGCTGCTGCGCAAGCTCGACCGCGTTGACCCAAGCTACAAAGAGTAGTTCTGAGTGACTACTTTGTAGCACATCAACCAGAAGAAGGGCTTGCCCGATTCGACTGGCTTTCATCAGCGATTTTGAGATACAACTTGCTACACCATGTCGCAGCGCATTCTATCGAGCCTCAATCCAGAAGAGGCGCGAATTTTCCGCATCGTGCATGTGGCAAACGTCGCGTGGATTCTGGATCATGGTGGGATGCCTTGCCCGAATTCCGTCGAACAAGACCCCAATTACATAAATATCGGGAATACCTCGCTGATCGACAAGCGGGCGCGGCTGAGCGTCCCCATCTCGCCACACGGCACTCTAAGCGATTACGTTCCTTTCTATTTCACGCCGTTTTCGATAATGCTGTATAATATCAAAACGGGATATGGGGGAATCACCCGGCGCGATAATTCTGAAATTGTGATGTTTGTTTCTTCTGTCTACCGGCTGCGTGAACTTGGGCTTCTGTTTATCTACACGGACCAGCACGCCTATACAGCGGGAACAGACTTTATCGACGGCTCCGGTGATCTAAGGCAAATCGATTGGCCGTTGCTGCAAAGGCGAGATTTCAAGACGGACGATGCGAACCCCGGCAAACAACAGCGCTACCAGGCGGAGGCGCTGGTCCATAGGCGTGTCCCGCTTGAAGCGGTGCTTGGCATCGTTTGTTATAACGACACCGTTAAGCGGGGCCTTGAATCATTAATTGAGGAGCGTGGCATAAACCTCGAGGTCCGCGCTCTCCCTGGTTATTACTTTTAACATGATACGATTCACCACAGGCAATTTGCTTGATGCGGACGTGGAGGCTGTTGTCAACACGGTGAACACGTTCGGCGTGATGGGCAAGGGCATTGCCCTGATGTTCAAGGAGCGTTTCCCTGAGAACTACAAAGCATACGCAGCGGCGTGCAAAGCCGGAAAAGTGAAAATTGGCGAGATGTTTGTCACCTCGGTTGACGAATTGAAAGGCCGGCGTTGGGTTATCAATTTCCCGACGAAGGAGCACTGGCGTCCGCCCACGAAGCTGGAATGGGTGCGCATGGGGTTAGCGGCATTAAAGGAGGTGATTCGCGATAAACAGATTCGTTCTATCGCCATTCCGCCGCTTGGTTGCGGTAACGGCGGGTTAGATTGGGCCGTAGTGCGCCCGCTTATAGAGGAAGCGCTCGGCGGTCTGGAAGATGTAGACATCATCATTTACGAACCTACGACGCAATATCAAAATGTGGCCAAAAAGAAAGGCGCCGAGAAGCTGACACCAGCACGCGCCTTGATCGCTGAGATGGTGAGGCGATATTGGGTGTTAGGAATTGAATGTACGCTGTTAGAGACGCAAAAGCTAGCGTGGTTTCTGGAGCGCACTATCAAAAGCTTAGGACTAAAAGACCCACTCGATTTGCAATTTATCGCGAATCGATACGGCCCCTATGCTAATCGATTAACACATCTGCTTAATGGACTTGATGGCAGTTACCTGCACTGCGAAAAACGTCTCGCGGATGCTGGGCCATTCGACACGATATGGTTTGACGAGGCCAAGCGGGAAAAAGTCGAGCTCTACCTGAAAACTAGTGAGGCGAGAGTATATCTGCCTGCCATTAACGCAACTGACGAATTAATCGACGGATTTCAATCGCCGCTCGGAATGGAAGCGCTGGCTACGGTAGATTGGTTGATCGTTCGTGAAGGTGTGGAAGCAACACTCGCAGGCATTCGTCATGGGATTCGGAATTGGCCGGCTGGACTGGACCATGCGCAACGTAAGGAGCGCCTGTTCAGTGATCGCCTTCTGCAACTTGCATTAGAAAGGCTGCAAAACCTTAGAGAAGAAAAGTAACGAGTGATTAAGATAGAGCAAGCGAAGGTCCATGCTGTCCACCGATAGGCAGATGCGATGATCGCAAATATGAGCCTTACTTTCTTGTCACTTGTGACTTGTCACCCTGCCCGGTCCCCAGAGGGCGCGGCCCGGTTTCGCGCCCGTATGCTCGCCATCCTTGATAACCTGCGCGCCGTTGACGAAGACCTGGCGGACGCCGACAGCGTACTGATGCGGCTTGTCGAAGGTCGCGCGGTCGGCGATGGTCAAAGGGTCGAACACCACGACATCGGCAAACATTCCGGGCTGCAAAAAGCCGCGATGGTCTAAGCCGAGATTCGTCGCCGGCAATCCAGACAATCGGCGCACCGCGTCCTCTAGCGTCAGCACTTTTTCATCCCGCACATACTTGCCAAGCAAGCGCGCGAAGTTGCCATAGGCGCGCGGGTGCGTCGAAGACCGTGTGAACGGCGGCTCAGGGGCCATCGAAGAAGCGTCCGAGCCGAGCGACACCCACGGCTGGCGCAACTGCTTTTTGATGTTCTCTTCATTGATCATGAAATAGACCGTGCCGACGCGCGAACGGTCTTCAAGCACCAGATTCATGATCGTTTCAACCGGGTCTTCGCCGCGCAGGCGGGCGACTTCGGCAAGCGTTTTGCCGGTGTACGGCTTGAGCTTTTCGGATTTGAACTCGACCAGCAAGACGCGGTCGGGCGAGCCGGCGGCGAGGTAAAGATTTTCCCACTCGCTGGTCGGCGTGCGTACGGCGTCGGCGATCTTCTTGCGCATGGCCGGGTCTTGCAAGCGCTTGAACAGCGCCTCGTAGCCGCCGTCCAGCACCCAGGGCGGCATCGCCGCGTCCAGCCCCGTCGCGCCCGCCGTGTAGGTGTACATATCAGCGGTGATCTTCATACCCTTTCGTCGCGCCTCGTTGATCATCGCAATGACTTTATCCATCTTTTCCCAGTTCGCCTGGCCCGCGGCTTTCAGGTGATAAATCTCCGCGGGGATGTTGGCCTCGCGGCTGATGCGCAGCAATTCTTCGACGGCTTCGATCAGGCGATTGCCTTCCGAGCGCATATGCGAGATGTACTTGCCTTTGTACCGCGATGCGACTTTGCACATCTCGATCAGCTCCTCGGTTTTGGCGTAAAAGGCCGGCGCGTAGATCAGCGACGTGCCGATGCCGAGCGCGCCGGCTTCCATCTCGCGGCGTACCAATTGGCGCATCTCTTCGAGCTGGGCCGGCGTCGGCGGCTTGTCTTCGAGCCCGATGACGTATTCGCGAATCGTCGTCGCGCCGATGAACGAGGCGACGTTCTGCGACACGCCGCGCTTTTCGAGATAGCCGAGATATTCGGCGAGCGTCGTCCAGGGGATGTCGTACTTGAGGTCGCCCTGGCTGGCCAGCATGAGCTTTTTCATCGCGGGGTTGAGCGGCCCCATAGATTCGCCTTCGCCGAATATTTGTGTCGTCACCCCCTGGCGCAACTCGCCCTGCGAGCGGCCATCAATAATCAACGACTCCGTAGACCACGACAGCATGTTGATGAAGCCGGGCGCGACCGCCAGATTCGTCGCATCGATGACCGTCGCGGCAGTGGCCGTTTTCAAGTCGCCGACCGCCGCGATGCGGTCGCCGCGTATACCGACATCGGCGCGGCGCGGCGGCCCGCCGGTGCCGTCATAGACGGTGCCGCCCCGGATAATCACGTCGAAAGCAGGAGCGCGCCGCGTCTGCGCCGCCGCCATCGTCGGCAGCAGGCAGATGAGCGCGAGGGCGCAGAGTTTTCTCAGGCCGGTCATCAAGTTGTGCATGGCAAGGGTCTCCGTGTGGCGCAATCTGTTAGATTGCGCAGCGACTCGCGCAATCTAACAGATTGCGCCACATCTATAGCACATCGGTTTTTTCATCACAAGAAGGCCGGCCTTGCCGCTCGCCTCGGCGTGCGCGGCGCGCCGCCTTGCCGCTATAATCTGTCGAGACGCTGAGTGTCCCGAAACTTACGCCCGATGAGTCCCATGCGCAAAAAACTACTCATCCTGTTTGTCGGCCTTGTGATTATCGTGCTAACGGTGCTAGCGGCGCTGCATTACTGGACGCACCGCTACGACAAGCTGATTTATAGCGTTGCGGCGCAGCACAATGTTGACCCGCTGCTGGTCAAGGCAATTGTTTATGAAGAGTCGTTCTTCAGGTCGAACGCGCACAGCTCGCAAAACGCTGTCGGCTTGATGCAGGTGACGCCGGTGGTCGGCGAAGAGTTGATCAGCTCGACCCGTGCGCGCTCGCTCCCCGAAGCCATCGCCGGGGTTGCCGGCGGCGCGCCGCTGCCGGCCACCTCTTCGTTTAACGAGGCCATGAGCGACCCGGCCACCAGCCTGCACGTCGGCTGCTGGTATCTGCGCACCCTGCTCAACCGCTACCGCGACGAGCCGAACGCCCTGGCGGTGACGCTGGCCGCTTACAACGCCGGCCCTACGAACGTCGAGCGCTGGGCGGCTGAGAGCGAGCGCGTGCAATTGTCACCTGACGAATTCCTCAACCGCATCCAGTTTCCCGCCACCCGCGAATACGTCCGCCGCATCATCGAGCGCTACGACGACTACCAACGGCGGTAGCCAGTTGTCAGTTGTCAGTTGCCAGTAGGAAAGTCGCAGACGATCCACGCTGCTGCCTGGACTGGTAACTGACTAACCGGCTACTGGTAACTGCTTCCGTCATTGTGAATGAACCCGCCGGGCGGCGATTGCCAGATTGACTGGTGTGGCCGCCAGGGCTTGCGGCGATTGGTCCTTGCCGCTCGCTAACTGTCTGAAGATATAAGCTAAAAAAAAGTGCGCGTCGGAGCCGTCTGCGGCACGAGCGTTGATGAAGGATTTCCTGACCCGTGGCGCGCGGGCTGTTCTGGTTATACGGCCTCATATCTCAGGACGGTTGCCGAGGGCGCGCCGATTGTCCCCACAATCACTCGGAAGGCGGCAGCGCCGCCTTCCCGGTGTGACTCATCCGTCGCCGATTCAATCGAAGGTCGAGGTGACTGTGGCGCAAGCCGAAAGTTTCAGGGCCAAACTTTACGCCTGGTCGGTGGCCGTGGCGGGCGCCGCCGCGCTCGCCTTAGCGGTCTATCACCTGGCCCTGGAACCCGTTCGCCTCGACTGGCTGTTGCTGCTGGTCGGCATAGCCTTTGTCACCTGGCAGGGCGAAATCCGACTCCCCGGCATCAATAGCAAGGTGACGCTCACCGACGCCTTCATCTTCACCGGCGCGCTGCTGCTCGGGCCGTGGGCGGCGACCGTGCTCGCCGCGATTGATGGGCTGGCGCGCTCGACGCGCGGCGGCGGGCGCATGCGCCCGGTCAACTTCGGCGTCAACATGGGCGCTATGAGCCTTTCAGTGCTGAGCGCCCTGTTATTGTCGACGCTGGTTTTCGGGCCGCTGCCGGCGCTGCTCAGAGACAACCGGCAGGTTTATCAATTCGTGCTGGCGGCGCTGATGGCGGCGCTGGTCAATTACCTGCTGAACACGGCGATCATTGCCGGCTGTATTGCGCTCTGGAAAAACCGGCCCTTCTTTAAGACCTGGCGCGAAGATTACCTGTGGACGTGGCTGGCCTTCTTCGTCGGCATGGGCGTCGCCGTCGCGGTATCGAAACTGATTATGGTCTGCGGCTTCAGCTCGCTGCTCATCACCCTGCCGGTGATGGCGCTGACCTATGTGACCTATAAGACCTATCTCGGCAAGGTCGAAGCCTCGCGTCAGCGCATAGACAAGCTGACGCAATTGCACCTGGCGACGATTGAATCGCTGACCCTGGCCATTGATGCCAAAGACCCGTTGACGCGCGGCCACATCCAGCGCGTCAGCCGGCTGGCCGAAGGCCTGGCGCGCGCCATCGGCTATCCCGAAGAGCAGATGGAAGGATTGAAGGCCGCCGCTCTGCTGCACGACATCGGCAAGTTGGCGGTGCCGGATTACATTCTCAACAAGCCGGGCAAGCTCACGACCGCCGAATATTCGAAGATCATGATTCACCCGGTGGTCGGCGCCGACATTCTCAGCAACGTCGAGTTTCCTTACGAGGTCGTGCCCATCGTCAAGCATCACCACGAACGCTATGACGGCGGCGGCTATCCGAGCGGCCTGCGCGGCGAAACGATTCCCTTCGGGGCGCGCTTGCTGACGATTGTCGATTGCTACGATGCGCTGACCACCGCCCGGTCCTACCGCCAGAGCTACGGGCGCGACGATGCGCTCGACATCATGCGCAACGAGCGCGGGCGTATGTTCGACCCCACACTGCTCGACCAGTTCATCGCCATCATTGACACGCTCGAAGATGACGTGCCGGTCGCCAACCTCCAGGCGCCGGCGGCGTTCGCGGTCGAACCGCTGACGACCGGCCGCCTGCTCGATCCCGGCTTGAGCTTCCCGCCATCTACGCGGGTCGAGAAGGCGCTGCGCGACATCACCGCCGCGCAGGGCGAGGCGCTGTCGCTTTATGAAATCACCCAGACGCTCGGCTCGACGCTGAAGCTCTCGGAGGTGCTGCCGATAGTCGCGGCCAAGCTTGAATGCATCGCCAATTTTGCGACGCAGGTGATCTACCTGGCGGAAGGTGACCGTTTGCGCGTCGCCTATGCCACGGGCAAGAACGCCGAGGCGCTGAAAGGCTGGCAGATGGCCACCGGCGAAGGCGGCGCCGGCTGGGTGGCCGAGCACCGGCAGGTGCTGATCGGCGGCTCGCCGCTGGCGGACCTCGAACGCCCGCTCGGCGGGCTGGCCGCGGGCTACCGCTCGACGGCCATCTTTCCGCTGCTGCATGAAGCCGAGACGGTCGGCGCGCTGGCGTTCTATTGCGAAGAGAACAGCGGCTATACGCCCGACGAACTGCGCTTACTTGAAACCATCGCCACGCACGCGGCGGCGGCCATCCACAACGCGCTGGCGTTTGAGCGCACGCAGGAATCGGCGCTCACGGACAACCTGACCGGCCTGCCGAACTCGCGGTTTATGTACAGCTTCTTTGACCAGGAACGCAGCCGCGCCGAACGCTACGGCTACCCGCTGGTGCTGATGATGATGGACCTCGACGGTTTCAAGAAGATCAATGACACCTATGGCCATCACGTCGGCGACGAAATCCTGCGACGGGTGGCCGAGACCCTGCGCGCCTGCATGCGCAGCGGCGACCTGCTGATTCGTTATGCCGGCGACGAGTTCGTCGCCCTGCTGCACCGCGCGACGCCGGAAGTGGTTGCCGATCTGAAGCTGCGACTGCAAGCGGCGATTGATCATTGCGCCTACGAGGTGCGACCGGGCCGCATCGCCCGCGTCGGCATCTCAATCGGCCATGTGACCTACGGGCTTGAGAGCACGGCGATAGACGAGTTGATGGAGATTGCCGACCAGCGCATGTACGCCGACAAAGCGGCGCGCAAACAGGGCGCGGCGACGGCGCGCGTGGCGACGTTCCCGGCGCGCGCCGCGTTGTAGAAATTGGGACGCTCGATTTGAAGTTCGCGAAGGGAAGGGAAGTTGTTTATGGCATTACTGATTGAAGACGAAGCGATTCAGGACGCGGCGGCGCCGGTTGTGCGCGCCAAGATGCGTATGCTCGACCAGATGGCCGAAGCGCTCGAAGACGAGGCGGCAGGGTTGTACCGCCGCGCCGCCGTTTGCGAAGATGAAGAGTGTTTGCTGGAGCGCGAGATCGAAGAGCGGCAGACAGAGATCAACCGCCTGGCGCTGAAGCTGACGGCGTTGCGCGCCGACCGCGACGCGCTGGCCGTTAAGATCACGGCGCTCACCAACGAGGCGGCGGCATTGCGCGAGCAGGTCTTTCGCAACGAAGAAGCCGCGGTGCTGGCCACCATTGAGCGGGCCGCGGCGCTGACTTTGCCGCCGGTCATAGGCGACCGCGAAGCGACGGTGACGAGCGCCGCGCCGCGCGCCCTCTACTTCCGCCGCGCCGAGCGTCTTGACGTGTCGCCCGAATGAGCCGCGCGGCGTTTGTAACGGTTTGCTGAAACTTTTAGCGTAATCGTCATTTTGTAGATGCGAGGGTTTCCTTGACTCTATGCAACCGACCTCGCCTCCCCAGGCGTTGTCTCCAAGCACGAGGTCAATATGAGTGTGTGGAATGGCAAGGAACGGCGCGGCGCGGTCATTGACCGGCGCAAGATGGAGCGGCGACGCTCGACCCGCTACACCGCAGACACGCTCGTCATCATTGATGGCGTCACCTGGCTAGACAACGAAGGCACCGACCGGCGGCGCACCATCCGCCGCCGCGAAGACCGCGAGCGACTGGCGCGGCGCATCCTCGGCGAGCTCTTCGACTGACGCCCGCGCTGGCCGCCACACGCCTCGTTTACTCCGGCCTTGCAATGTAACCTGCATTCCTAAAATCGGGCTTGACAGTTTGTTATGCCCCGGTATATCTTCCCTTGCTCTCAAAGAAAGAGAGAGGAAGGATCTAAGCAATTCCTCCCCGTTCTTTTGCCGGTTTCCAAAGTAGTTCAATCCATCCGGGATGATTGGCAGGCTGAAAGCGTCTGAAGGCATCAACGATCAGGCGGCCGCATGCGCTACGGGCGCATGCGAAACCGCAGACGTCTTGCCCCCTCACAGGTGCTTTCAGCTCGAACCCGACAATCATCACGGGTCGCCACAATCCGCTTTCGGCAGCACCCTTCCGCTCGTACTGCCGGGAGTTCAGCTCAGGCTTTTGCGCCATCCCGATAACCCGGCCCGCGGGCCGCATAAGGAGAAGGATCTTAATGAAGCGTTCAACCGTTTTTCTTTTCGCGCTGGTGTTGACGGTATTGTTCCTGTCCGCCAGCGCCATGATGCAGCAAGACAACACGCCGCAATCTATCAGCCCTGCTGCCCCGAATGCCTACGTCAGTGACAGCACCTTGCACAAGGTCATCCTCGACGCGGCAGACCAGGCAACCTATAACCGGCTGAGCGAGCAAGGCGCTATCCATGACGAGATCAACTACGGCAGCTTCCGCATGCTGGTCGTAGACGAGCGGGCGATGGGCGGGCGCATGGCCATGCAATCGCTCGGCGGCGCATTGCAGGATGAATTCAATCTCATCGCCCTGAACGGTTATGTCTTAGACACGACCAACCCGGCGGCGACGTACAATCAACTTCCCGCCGACCTGCGCCGATCAGACATCTCAATCGCCTCGGCGGCGGGCACAGCGCCGACGGGCGGCCTTTACCTCGTACAGTTCGTTGGCCCCATCCAGGGCGAATGGCTCAAGACCCTGAAGGCGACGGGCGCAGAGATCGTCAGCTATATGCCGTCCGATGCCTACGTCGTGCGCGGCGATGCGCGCGCGGCGCGGCGGCTGATGAAACTCGGCAAAAACGATTCGACCGTGCAATTCGTCGGCGATTACGAGCCGGGTTTTCGCGTCTCGCCTTACCTGCGCGAGATGCGCCTGCGCGACAGCGCCGCCACCTTCAACGTCACCGTGCAGGTGATTGACGGCCCCGACGCCGAGCAGACCGTAAGCGACCTCAAGGCGCTGGCGACCGAGTTCGTGCAGACGTCCCGCGTTCTCAACTATCACAACGTCGAGCTGCAAGTGACGGCCGGACGACTGGCGCAGATGGCACAGTACGACAATGTCTTCGGCATCGAAGAGCGTGGCTCGCGCCGCAAGCTCGACGAAGCGCAGGGACAGATCGTCGCCGGCAACCTGAGCGGCAACGTGCCGACCGGCCCCGGCTACCTTTCGTGGCTGGCCTCAAAGGGCTTCACCAGCTCGCAGTTCACCTCGTTTGCGGTCAACGTCGCCGACGACACCTACACGCTTGCGGGCCACCCCGACCTGCCGGCGGCCCGCGTCGCTTTCACCAACAACCCGACGAATCAGAGCGGCGTGCTTGGCGGCCACGGCTTTTTGAACTCGCACATCATCGGCGGCTTCAATAGCGGCACCGGCTCGGCGTTCGAAGACGCCAGCGGCTTCAACTACGGCCTCGGCATTGCGCCGTTCGCCCGCGTCGGCGTCACCGCCATCTTCGGCAGCACCTCGTCGAGCGGCACGGTCTGGGAGAGCACCGCCTACGGCCAGGGCTCGCGCATATCGAGCAACTCGTGGGGCTTCCAGACGCAGACCGGCGGCCCTGTGGCCAAGTACGACGCCAGCGCCCAATCCTATGACGCCATCGTGCGCGACGCGCAGAGCGGCACCACAGGCTTGCAACAGCTCACCGTCGTCTTTGCCGCCGGCAATGACGGCTCGGCCTCGAACACGGTCAGCAGCCCGGCGACCGCCAAGAACGTCATCACCGTCGGTGCCAGCGAAAACGTCCGCCAGACCGGCACGGACGGCTGCGGCATCGCCAACACCGGCGCCGATAGCGCCAACGACATCATCAGCTTTTCGAGCCGCGGCCCGGTGAACTCGACCGGCGGCGATGGCCGCATCAAGCCTGACATCGTCGCGCCCGGCACCCACATCGAAGCCGGCGTGCCGCAATCGAACTATGACGGCAGCAGCGTCTGCAATCAGTTTTGGCCGACGGGCCAGACGCTCTACGGCTGGTCGAGCGGCACCTCGCATTCGACGCCCGCGGTCGCCGGCGGCGCGGCGCTCGTCTATCAAGACTTCCTCAACAAAGGGCTGGCCGCGCCGACCCCTGCAATGGTCAAGGCGGCGTTGATGAATGCGGCGGCTTACATGAGCGGCACCGGCGCCGGCGACAACCTGCCGTCGAACAGCCAGGGCATGGGCCGCATGGACCTGGGCCGCGCCTTTGACGGCACGGCGCGCATCCTGGTGGATCAGACGCAAGTATTGGGCGCGACCGGCCAGACTTATCAAGTCACCGGCACGGTCGCCGACACGACGAAACCGTTCCGGGTGACGCTGGCGTGGTCGGACGCGCCGGGGCCAACGACCGGCGCGCCGTGGGTCAACAACCTCGACCTTGAAGTGACGGTCGGCGGCGTGACGTACAAAGGCAACGTCTTTTCGGGAGCCAACTCGATCAGCGGCGGCACGGCGGACGCGAAGAACAACGCCGAGTCGGTCTTTTTGCCGGCGGGCACGTCGGGGAGCTTCACGATCACGGTCAAGGCGACGAACATCGCCGGCGACGGCGTGCCGGGCAACGCCGACACCACCGATCAAGATTTCGCGCTCGTTGCTTACAACGGCAACACCGGTGTGCCGGTACAGCCGACCATCGGCGTCAGCCCGTCGAGCATGAGTTTTTCGGCGACCGCCGGCGGCAGCAATCCTGCGAGCCAGTCGCTGTCGATCAGCAACACCGGCGGCGGCGTGCTCGTCTGGACAGCGAGCGCCAACCAGACGTGGCTCTCAGTCAGCCCGACTTCGGGCACCGCGCCTTCGGCCACGACCGTCTCGGTCAACATCAGCGGGTTGGCGGCGGGAACCTATAACGGCGCGATCACCATCAGCGCGACGGGGGCGACCAATACGCCGGTGACGGTGCCCGTGACGTTGACGGTTTCGAGTGGCGGCGGCGGCACGCAGCAGTTGTTGTTGAATCCCGGCTTTGAATCGGGCAACGTCAACTGGACGGCGACCGCCGGGGTGATTACTAACAGCGCCTCGCAAGCGGCGCACGGCGGGACGTGGAAAGCGTGGCTCGATGGCTATGGCACGACGCACACCGACTCGTGTTTCCAAACCGTCACCATTCCTTCGACGGCGACGAGTGCGACGTTGACCTTCTGGCTGCACATCGATTCAGCCGAAACCACGACGACGACACAGTTCGACAAGCTGCAAGTGCAAATCCGCAACTCGTCGAACACGGTGCTTTCGACGCTGGCGACTTACTCGAATTTGAACAAGGCCGCCGGCTACAGTCAAAAATCCTTCAACCTGCTGTCGTTCGCGGGGCAGACGATTCGCGTCTACTTCCTGGGCACGGAAGACAGCAGCCTGCAAACTTCGTTCGTGATTGATGACACGGCGTTGACGGTGCAATAACCGCCGCGCCATCACCAAAGCGAAAGGCCCGCGCTGTTGAGAGCAGCGCGGGCCTTCGTCATGTAGCGCAATCTGTTAGATTGCGCATGGGCTCGCGCAATCTAACAGATTGCGCTACACCCGATGGCGGAAATCATTATGGCTCGATGACAACGGCGACACCCTTCGGCACGGCCTCGAAGAGCTCTTTCATATCTACGTCGTCGAGCGCCACGCAGCCCCACGTCCAATCGTTCGACGAGCCGTTCCCGTGAATGAATATCTCGCCGCCCAGCCGCGTATTCCACGGCGGGCGCTGGCGGCGGTCGAGGGCGCTAACGATCTCGTCGTGCTGCGCGCGGTCGATCAGCCCGTCGCGCAGGCCGCGCGCCGCGTGCGTTTTGTCGGGATAGCTCAGGCCGAGCGAGCGATAAAATTTGCTCGCCTCGTTCTTGACGCAGACATAGAAGCTGCCTTCAGGGGTGCGCCCATCGCCCTGTCGCACCTTGTCGCCTGTCGGCGTAAAGCCCAGGCCGATGCGGTAGACGCGCAATTGACGGTCGCCGTCGAAAAGCAACAACCGGCGCTCGCCTTTCTTGACGAGGATGTGCGGCGCGGCGAGCGGCAATTTCAACGGCGTGTCCGGGCGCGGCTCAGTGGATGACTTGATTGCGGGCGCAAGCGGCGCCGCATCAGCGGGCGTGACGACCTTCTTTTGTGACATGATCCAGGCAGTGGTGGCGGCAGCAACCACGAGCGCCAGTCCGAGTATGCGCTTCATTTTTCGACTCCTGTCCGTCAGGCAGTAGGCGCTCTGGTTATCGCGAGCGATTATAAGTTGCCCGGTGCGCCGCCATCAAGCGACACCGCGAGGGCGGGATGGTTGACAAGTTGCAGTTAGCGAATGTAGTAATAGTGTAGCGGCTAACAGCGCACAACCCAAAGGTAGCGTTAGTCGCTTAGCATGGCAACCGACAGTGGGCGCGAGCGCAACCTATCGCGGCGGTCGCTAGTTCAACCTGCTCAACCTCACCCTCCACAAGCAGCCACTGCGATATAAATAGTCTCATTCACGAATGGGTGATAGGAAAGAGGACTCAATGTCATCAAACGTCGCGATTCAGCTTATCGATAAACAGGCTTGGCTCGACGTCGTTGCCGATTCGTTGCAGCCAGCGATTGCCGAAACCTTCCAAGCAGGCGGCATCGCCGGGAGGAAGATTAAAAACTTTCTGCACGGCACATGGCTCGGCCACCCGCTTCATTCAGTGCTGACCGATGTGCCCATCGGCGCGTGGACGGCGGCGCTGGTGCTCGACGCCATGGATGAAATCGGCGGGCGCGAGCGGTTCGCTGAGGCCGCCGATACGGCAGTCACCGTCGGAGTGGTCGGCGCCGCCGGCTCGGCGCTGACGGGGCTGACGGACTGGGCGCACACCGATGGCCATGCGCGCCGCATCGGCATCACCCATGGGCTGATGAACGCCAGCGCGCTGGCGCTCTACGCGGCCTCGCTGGTTTGCCGGCGGCGGGGTGAGCGTCGCGCGGGCCGAGGGTTTGCGGCGCTTGGTTTTGTGATCTCCAGCGCCGCGGCTTATCTGGGCGGGCATCTTGTTTATGGCGAGCAGGTCGGGGTTGACCACACGGCTGACCAGGAGCTGCCCGACGAGTTTACCTCTGTCATGGCTGAAGCCGAGCTGCGCGATGGCGAGTTGCAGCGCGTCGAGGCCGACGGCGTGCCGGTATTGCTCGTGCGGCGGGGCGAGCGGATTTATGCGATTGCCGAAACGTGCTCGCATATGGGCGGGCCGCTCGCACAAGGAACGCTTGAAGATGCCAGCGTGCGCTGTCCCTGGCATGGCTCGCGATTCGCACTCGAAGATGGGCGGGTGATTGAAGGGCCTTCGGTCCACGCGCAACCCTGCTTCGAGGTGCGGGTGCGCGACGGCCAGATCGAACTGCGCGCGGCGAGTCGTTGAGCTTCGCACAGGAGAAGAAGGCCGGCCGGCCTCTGACCAGCAAGCGATGCGGTACCTCTTCGCGCGTGTACAGCGCGTCGCGCGCAAGACTTTAGAAGAGCGCGGCACCCTCCCGCCACCGGAGAAGCATGCCAACGGGGTTGAGGATTTTTTCGGGCAGAGGATGGCCGCAATGAATAACTTCCGCTGGCCTCTCTTACAGGTAATCGTTTCAAATAAGCTGTAGAGCAATCGGGGATGACGCCGCGTTGACAGCCAGTCGGCAAAGACAGAAACTGTCCTTCTCACCATGCATCCTAAGGAGGCTCGTATGAGAACGCTGCCCGGTCTGCTGTCGTTCGTCATCGTCACCGCCATTTTTTTCGCTTCGACAATCGTTCCCGAAGCCGAGACCTTCCGGCCCGTCGTGCGCGGCAAGCGCGGTGTGGTCGCCGCCGGCCACCCGCTTTCAGCCGAAGCCGGCATGCGCCTGCTCCAGCAGGGCGGCAACGCTGTGGACGCCGGTTGCGCCGCGATACTTGCGGCCTCGGTCATCGAGTTTTCGCACTTCTCGTTCGGCGGTGAGGTGCCGATCATCATTAAAACCGCAAACGGCAAGCCTGCGGTCATCAACGGCCAGGGCATCGCGCCGAAGCTGGCGACCCGCGACTTCTTCATCGCATGGGCGCGGCAGAACAAAGATGCGAAGGGGCCGGTCTATCGCGGCTCGCCCGAATACGTCTCGATCAATGAAGGCGGCGCGCGGCCCGGCACCATCCCTTCGTCGGGCATACTGCCTGCGACCGTGCCCGGCGTGCTTGACGCCGTCGTCACCGCGCTCGACCAGTTCGGCACCAAATCACTGGCCGAAGTGATGCAGCCGGCCATCGAGCTGGCCGATGGCTTCCCGATAGACGAATTGCGCGTTAGCTACATCGAGCGGACGCGCAAAATCTTTGAGCCGTGGGCGACCAGCGCCAAGCTCTTTTTACCGAATGGCCGCGTCCCCAAAGTCGGCGAGATGTTCACGCAGCCCGACCTTGCGCGCACGTTGCGCGAGATCGTCGGCGCCGAGAAAGACGCCGCCTCGCATGGCCGCCACGCGGCCTTGATGGCGGCGCGTGATTATTTTTATAAAGGCCCCATCGCCCGGCGCATCGGCGAGTTTGCCGAAGCCCAGGGCGGATTGCTGCGCGCCGCGGACTTTGCGGCTTTCCATGCCCGAGTCGAAGAGCCGATGCATGCGAGCTATCGCGGCTATGAGGTTTATAAAACCGGCTTCTGGGCGCAAGGGCCGGCGATGCTTGAAATGCTCAACCTGCTCGAAGGCTACGACCTGCGACTGATGAAGCCGAACTCGGCGGAATACATCCACACGCTCACCGAAGCGATGAAGCTGGCGTTTGCCGACCGTGATCGTTATTACGGCGACCCGGATTTTGTGAAGGTGCCGGCGAAAGAGCTGCTGTCGAAAGAGTATGCGACGGCGCGCCGCCGCCTGATCGATGCGCAACGCGCCTCGCTCGAACAACGGCCCGGCGACCCGGCGAGCGTGAAGCCGGTTGATAGCGGTCACGCGCAGCCGCGCTTAACCGGCCAGTCGCAAGTGCCCGAGGCCGAGCGCGCCAACGACACGACCTGCGTCAACGTGATGGACAAAGACGGCAACGTCTTTTCGGCGACGCCGTCGGGCGCGTGGCTGCCGGCGGTTGTCGCAGGCGACACCGGCGTGCTGATGGGCCAGCGCATGCAATCCTTCTTGCTCGAAGAGCATCACCCGAACGTCTTGCAGCCGGGCAAGCGGCCGCGCATCACGCTAACGCCGACGCTGGTGATGAAGGATGGCAAGCCGCTGCTGGTGCTGTCGACGCCGGGCGGCGACAATCAGGATCAGTCACTGGTTCAAGTCCTGCTCAACGTCATCGAGTTCGGCATGAACGTGCAGGAAGCGGTCGAAGCGCCGCGCTTTCAAACGCTGCACCTGGTCAGCTCGTTCGACGATCATCGCTTCAACGCGGGCGTCTTGAACCTCGAATCGCGCATCGCCAAAGAGGTCGCCGACCAGTTAGCGGCGCGCGGCCACAAGGTCGAGATGCAGGCGGCGTGGGGCAATCCGAGCGCCCCGACCATCATCATGCTGCGCTCGGATACGGGCGTCATCGAAGGCGGCGCCGACCCGCGCCGCGGGCGCTACGCCATCGCCTGGTGAGGCGCGAGCCATTATAATCCTGGCGATTCATTTTTGTCAGCTAACTCGAACGAGGAGAATCACTGGATGACCACACAGGACTGGAAGGCATTGGCGGGCCAGCTCGGCTCGCTGCTCGGACTACAAACGCCGCCGCTGGCGATCACCTTTTCCGACGAGGCGCCGCAGGACGTGCCGCGCTATGAAAGCGATGTGCCGGAGCCGTTGGCCGACGGGCGCACAGGCCGAGTGCCTGCCGGTTGCGTCTTCTGGATGGAAGCCGCCGGCCGCACCTTTACGACCGAGCCGGAAGACCACGGCAACTGCTCGGTCGGCAGTTTGACGCACGGACTCAAAAGTATTGAAGAGGTTGCCGGCAACCTGGACGTTGCGGCGATCCTCGAATCCGGATGGGTGACACTCGACATGGTGCCGCAGATTCCCGTCGTCGGACAGCAGTACGATTACATCACCTACGGGCCGCTCGCCGAAACCTCGGCAGACCCGGACGTGATCTTTTTACGCGTCAACCCGCGGCAGGCGATGATTCTTTCCGACGCCGTGCCGGGCCTGAAGTTTGAAGGCAAGCCGCAGTGCCACATCATCCCGATGGCCCGCCAGCACCATGCCGTCGCTGTTTCGGTCGGCTGCATGCTGAGCCGCGTGCGCACAGGCATGTCGAACAACGAGATGACCTGTGCCATTCCGGCGGCGCGGCTCGCCGAAGTCGTCGGATTGCTTCAGCAGACCGCCGTCGCCGACAACGCCGTCGCCGCCTACGCGAGCAAAGACGCGGCGCGCTTCGGGCGCTGACTTGCGACGCGGCGGCGGAAAGGCAGGAAGGCGGCCCCGCTTTCCCGGCGCCCGTCGCCGCGTCGGTGACTTATGTCCCCGATTCAAATCCTCAAGCTCGTAGGCTTCGCGACCGGCGCGATGCTGCACCTCTACATCGCATGGCTGATCTGGAGCCGGCGGCTCGGCACCCAGCAGAGCCAGTCGCAGCCCGTGCGATTAATTACAATTCTCAATCTCTGCCTCGGCGTCTGGTTCCTCGGCAATCTCTTCATCACCCTGCACGAGCTGTTGCTGGGGCGCGAGCGGCTGACCTTTCTGCTGCGCGCCTGGGATGTGCTGGCGACGACGGGGGTGGCGCTGTTGCCGGCGGCGCTGCTGCACGCGCACGTCGCGATGTGGGCGTCGCTCGACGGCTACCGGACGCTCGGGCGGCGCGGGGTGCAGATGGTCGGCGCGGCGCTCTACGTGCCGATGGCCTTCCTGCCTTATGCCATCTATCGGGTCACCAGTGGCGATTACCGCCCCTTCATGCTGAAGATTCGCGTCCTGCTGATCCCTTACGCCATCTGGTATCTGCTGGTGATGGTCTCGTCGGCGCTGTTGGATTGGGCCATCGTCAAGAAGCTGGCCGAGGACGCCGAGCGCGAGCGCACTTTCTTCAAGCGGCTGGGCGTGCTGTTGGTGCTGAACGGCGCATTACAGTTTTACGTCGTCGCTATTGCGCGCTCGGGGCCGAACGATTTCCTCTGGGTCAGCTTCATCTTGCTATCGCTGCTGCCAATCTTTTTCGTCGCCTATCACGTCTACCGTTACCGCATCGTGGACGTGGCGGTGCGTGACAGTCTGGTCTACGCCGTCTTCGCGCTGGTCTTCATCGCCGTCTACACCTACGGCGTGCGGCGGCTCGATCAGTTCCTCGTTGACCGCTTCACGATCACGCCGGGCGTCGTCGAAGTGATTCTGCTGCTCGGCATGGTGGCGCTGGCCGGGCCGCTGGTGCGAACGATTGACCGCGCTGTGCATCAACTGTTCACCAGCGAGATCGGCCTCTATCGCGACGTCGTGCGCCAGGTCGCGACCGGCGCCGAAGGCTTTGGCGAGCTGGCGGCTTTTGTGCGCTACAGCGAAGAGACGATTCGGCGTGGCCTGGAGCTTGAGAGTGTAAGGATCATCACCGTTGAAGCTGCCGCGCCCGCAAGCCCCGAGCGCCGCTTGATCGATAAGCTCGCCGAGTGGGACGCCGAATCTGTCGAGACGGATGAAGACCTCGATCTGATCGGCGCAACCATCACCTACGCGCTCAGGCGCGAAGGGCAGATCATCGGTTTGATGATTATCGCCGCCGCGCCGCACCATCTGACCAGCGAGAAGCGCTCGGTGCTAGACGTCATCGCCGGGCAGGTGGCCGTCGAAGTCGAAGGCTGCCGCTTGATCGAAGAGAAGGTGCGGCTCGAACGCGAGCTGGCGGCGCGCGAGCGGCTGGCGACGCTCGGCCAGATGGCGGCGCAGGTGGCACACGAAGTCAAGAATCCGCTGTCGGCCATCAAGTCCATCGCTCAGGTGATGCGCGAAGAGGAAGCCTTGAAGGCTTACGACCGCGACCTGGAGTTGATCGTCAGCGAGATAGACCGGCTGAACCGCACGGTCTCACAACTGCTGGCCTTCAGCCGCCCGAGCCACGCCGACCAGCGGCCTGTGGCGCTCGCCGACCTGATTGACTCAACGGTGGCGTTGATTGCCGCCGAGGCAAAAGCGCTTGGCGTCGTCATCACGGTTGAATCGGCTATGGATGTGACGCTGACCGGCACCGAGGCCGGTGCGTTGCGCGAGGCGCTGAGCAATCTGGTCATTAACGCCGTGCAGGCGATGGACGAAGGCGGCGAGGTAAGGATTCAAGCCCACGTCGAAAGCGCGCGGCAAGCGAAGATTGAAGCGCCGCGCTTGATTCTCACAGTCACCGACACCGGGCCGGGCATTGCGACGGAGGCACAGCAGAAAGTCTTCGAGCCGTTTTATTCAACGAAGTCACGCGGCACCGGCCTGGGCCTAGCCATCGTGCAGCGCCGCGCCGTCGAGCTCGGCGGCCTGGTCGAGTTGCTCAGCCCCGCCGCCAATGGCCACGGCACCCAATTTCGCCTGAGCGTACCCATCGCCATCGTCGCCTCGGCCTCCTAGACGAGTTAACCGAAGACGCAAGAGCCAGTCAATCCGACGCCCTGCAATGTCGCCAATCCTCCGCGCTTCTATACGGATATTGCAGCCATTGACAGTCATGTGCTGAGTCTTTTTTGCCCTCAGAATCTTCCCACGCTATCCAAGACACAACATAGATTCTCTTGGTTGTTCCGGCTATCCCCTCAAAATCACTGGGAGTTAGGGAACGAGTAAAAGCCTTGGCTGTTAGACTCTCCCCAACGCCTATTTCTTTCCCTCTAACCTTCCCTTCACAATACTCCTTCCCTAACATGCGAGTTTCTTGGGCAAGATTGTTACCAGCCTTGTCCTCTATTTTGCGAATAATGGCTCTATCGTTTACTACATCCAAAATATAGACTTGTGAGTAACAAATAGCGTTAAACATTTTTCCCGGCCCAACATTTGTCCAGCGACAAATGCCGCCAAATGTCTTGCCGGTAACGATTTGTTGATTTTCGGGAAGGATTTCTATACTTAGCTTGGGCAGTTTAACAGGGGAATTAGGCGTTTTTGGCTGGTCACTCTCTTGTGGCCAGAACTCAAGACATCTTGTCTCAGGATCATAATAAGTTTCAAAGACCCGGTCAGGCCCCACCTGCCTACCGCTAACGAATATACCGAGATGTAGAGCGCATCTACCTGGCGGTAGTTTATCGTCTGCATTAGGGTCAGTGTTATAGATATAGGACGCCTGCGGATACCAAGGATGTGAGCTAATTACACTGATTTCCTCAGTACCACCCGCTCGCAACTTAAAGCCTTCCTTTGTACGTTCTTGTTCGTCTTTGCTGCCTTTATGACGTTGCTGCAAAACGACTTGCCAAAGCGCGTCTGCGTCTGGTTCTCCGTTGTGATAAACGCTATTCAACTTGACTGTAATATCTTCAATGTCGGGGCCGCTTGTGGCGTTGTAATGGACATCAACAGTGAACGCATGAATACCAACATTGAAACAGCCCCGGTCATTTGAGGACGGGCGTAGAAAAAGCTCGTTTACCTTCGACAATACGAGAGGCGGTTCCGCTTGTCTAGAATGTTGTTGGTCATACTTGTCTAAGGCCCAACTGCCAAGACGCTCGCCAAGAAACGCCAATAGCAACCCGCTCCCGATAAGTACAATAAGTCTTGAAGGAATACTTATCTTCCTTACAACGCCAGACCTTGCTATCCAAAAAACAGAAAGCACCCAATCGGCCACTATAGCAACAGAGACAATTAAATTCACTACTCCCGTAGCTACTAATACCACCAATAACAAAGCAACAATGATACTGAAGATTGGGTTACAAATGATTTCATAGACCGCACCAGATACTCTATCCACAGTCGCCAAAGTCTTGGGGAAACGAGAGGCGATATAGGCATGCGCGGTCTTGTCCATATGCACCAGCCGGTTAGGAACTTGGCGTATATGTGACAAACCAGCGCGCCAAGCTGTTGACATGATCGCCTTACTTGAGCGCGTGATAATGGCCCATCGTAGCAAGCGCAAACTAGCCTTTCTCCAAACTGAGGGCGGAGCCGGAAATAACATGACCGCAAGCCTACATCTTGCCCGTTGCCCATCTCAAGAAAATCATGGTTTCCTGTCCCATTTCTGGGACTTGCCCAAAAACTCAACCACTTGCCCAAAAACTCTAAAATGGCTGTAACCGAAGGAATCTTTTGGCGGACTTTTTGGGCAAGGCCGCCGCACTCGTCTATTTCCTTTGACCACAATATGTTGTACTTTTTGATTGACACGCGACTAGGTATAGAGTAAACTCCGAATCCGCTGCGGGACGAAAATCGCCGCCGTAGCCGAGCGCAGGTAAGCCGTTGTGGTCAACCCGGCAAGGAGGCTATGATTAAGGCTCGGAAGCCGGTTAGATCTGGGATGACGGAGCGGAGCATTACCGATTCGGTGAGCGATCAGCGGAATCGAAAGAGCCATCACGCCTGGGAACATACGATTCGGCTTTCAGGCAGCAGGGCCGTGGCCGAACCGTAACGACAGACCTTTACAGGAATACTCGTATAGTCCCCGACTTACCCGGCCCGCGCAGGGACAGGAGAGCCTTCTCTCCTGAGCAGGGCTGCGCCAGCAATTCTACGACCAAAGATGATTTAGGAGATTAAGCAATGTCTACCCGATCTGTCGGCAATGCACAAAATCCCACCGGCCCAAATAATGAAGAGCCGCTTTCGCCGCTAGTGCCACACGCCGATGTGCGCCACGCCGGCGTCGTTGACAATAATCAACTGTCGGAGCTTGGGCAGAAGATCTTCCTCGACCGCTACGCCCTTAAAGACATGCGCAAGCGGACGCTCTCGCCCGGCGACATGGTCATCGTCTGCGTTGACAGCAAGACCGGCCAGCGCGAGATCGGCGTCATCACGCACATGGACACGGAAGCCGCCGGCGGCGCGGGCCGCGTCACCGTCGAGCTGGGAGACGGCGCGCAAATCGACTGTCTCATCGAGCATGTCTCGAAGCCCATCGAGACGGTGCCGGAACAGATGATGGAGCGCGTCGCGCGCGGCATCGCCGCCGTCGAAGGCGAGCACGCCGACGAGTGGTACGAGAAGTTTCGCTGGCTGCTTAACGGTTGGAAATTCGTCCCCGCGGGCCGCATCCTCGCCGCCGCCGGCACCGACCAGCAACTCACTTTTTATAATTGCTATGTTATCCCGTCACCCAAAGATTCGCGGCGCGGCATCGTCGAGACGCTGTCGCAGATGATGGAGATTATGTCGCGCGGCGGCGGCGTCGGCATCAACGTCAGCAGCCTGCGTCCGCGCCACGCTTATGTCAAAGGCGTCAATGGGCGCTCGTCGGGTTCGGTCTCGTGGGGCGCGCTCTATTCGTTCGTCACCGGCTTGATCGAACAGGGCGGCAGCCGGCGCGGCGCGCTGATGATCATCCTCAACTGCTGGCACCCGGACGTCGTCGAGTTCATCAACTCGAAGCGCGAGATGGGCAAGATCACCAACGCCAATATCTCTGTCGGCATCACGGATAAGTTCATGGACGCGGTGCATGCGGACGCCGACTGGGACCTGATCTTTCCAGATGTCAGCGATCCTGATTACGAAACGCAGTGGGACGGCAACCTGGAGAAATGGCAGGCGGCGGGCAAAAAGACGGTCGTGCATCGCACCGTCAAGGCGCGCGAGGTCTGGAACTCGATCATTGAATCGGCCTGGGCGTCGGCAGAGCCGGGCGTCTTTTTCATCGAGCGCGCCAACAAGATGTCGAACTCATGGTATTACGACGCCGGCTATCTCGGCTGCACCAATCCGTGCGGCGAACAGCCGCTGCCGGGGTTCGGCGTCTGCAACCTCGGCGCCATCAACCTGTCGAAGTTCGTTCGCGACGGCGATGTCGCGTGGGACGACCTCGGTCGCGCCGTGCGCTATGCCGTCCGCTTCCTTGATAACGTCATCGATGCGACGCCTTACTTCTTCGACGAGAACTATGCGCAGCAGAAGGCCGAGCGACGGGTCGGTCTGAACACCATGGGCATGGCCGAGATGATGATTCGCCTCGGCATTCGTTATGGCTCGGACGAATCGGTGCAGTTCATTGACCGGCTCTATCGCTTCATCTCGCGCGAATCCTATCACGCCTCGGCCAACCTGGCGGCAGAGAAGGGCGCCTTCACGATGTTCGACGCCGAGAAGTATTTGCAATCGGGCTACATGAAATCGATGCCCGAAGACGTGCGCGAAGCGGTGCGCGAAAAAGGCGCGCGCAATGTGACCTTGCTCACACAGGCGCCCAACGGCACCATCGGCACGCTGGTCGGCACCTCGACCGGCATCGAGCCGTTCTACTTCTGGAACTACTTCCGCAAATCGCGCCTCGGCCAGCACGAAGAGCGCGTCAAGGTGCTGGAAGAGTGGCAGCAGGCACACCCCGGCGAGCCGCTGCCCGGTTACTTCGTCACGGCGATGGACCTGGCGCCCGAAGAACACGTCAAAGTGCAGGCGGCCATTCAGCGCTGGGTTGATTCTTCGATATCGAAGACCTGCAACCTGCCGTCGAACTACACCGTCGAGCAGACGCGCGAGATTTACGAGCTGCTCTACCGCCTCGGCTGCAAGGGCGGCACGATCTACCGCGACGGCTCGCGCGACGTGCAGGTGCTGAACCTCAAGGAAGAGGACAAGAAGGCCGCGAAGGCCGCGCCGAAAGCGGAAGCCGCTGTACCGCAAGCCGCCGCTGCGACAACGGTCAGCGCCTCAACAATCAGCGCCGCGCCAGCCGCCGCAAGCGAAGCGCCGGCAAAGGCCGCAATCGCCGTCACGACCGACGCGCAGCAGCCGAAAGTTCGCCCGCGTCCCTATAAGCGGCGCGGCTACACGGTCAGCAAGGCGACGCCCTCGGGCACGGCGCACATCACCATGAACGAGGACGAAGAGAGCCAGCCGTTCGAGGTCTTCTTAGAGATCGGCAAGGCGGGCTCCGACATCAAAGCGATGGCCGAAGCCCTGGGCCGCCTGATGTCACTCACCCTGCGCATGGCGTCGCCGGTGTCGCCGGTCGAGCGCGTCCGCGAAATTGTGAAGCAGATTACAGGCATCGGCGGGGCGCGCTCTTACGGTTTCGGCAAGCGGCGCGTCTTGAGCCTGCCGGACGCCGTCGGCCAGGCGCTGGCAGAGAATTATCTGAACGTCAGCTACGGCAATGAAGATGCGGGGCAGGGCGCGCAGATGGGCGTCGAGGGTGAGTCGGTGGCGGTCGAAGAAAAAATGAAGCAGGCGGCGATGCAGGCGACTTCGGCTGACCTCTGCCCGAGCTGCGGCGACTCGGCCTTTGTGCGCGTCGAAGGCTGTCACACCTGCTACGCCTGCGGCTACTCGGAATGCTAGCGGAAGAAGTCAGGAGTCAGGAGTCAGGAGTCAGGAGTCAGAATGAACTTGGAAGGCGCGAAAAGTGTACTCACTGCCACCGACTTCCTCTTTTATTCTGACTTTTGACTCCTGACTCCTGACCCCCTTCATATCTCCGTCGTGTACTTCGGGAAGGTCTTGCGAATCTGCGCTTCGATCTTTGGCCGTTCGGCGTCGTTGGCCTTGGCTAGCTTGGCGCGCAGTCGTTTGCGCTTTTCCTGACGATGACGGCGGCGCTTGATCTCTCGTTGACGTTCTCCCATCTTTGCTCAAATCTCCTTGCCCGGTGAAATGGTTGCCGGCGTGCCGGCTGGAAGCGGATTGTAGCCAGCCGCGCTTGCCGCGGTCAACCGCGTGCGGCCAGCAAAAACCCTTGTGGCGCAGCGACGCGGTGTTATAATCGGCCAGTCTGATCTGCTCTCAAGTCCCCACGCACTCTTAATAAAAGGTTACAACACGCATGGACAATCTGGAGAACCGCGCCACCTCGCGCTTGAGCGAGCAGATCACCCGCGATTACCGCATCCTCTCACTGCTTGGCAAAGGCGGTATGGGCGAAGTCTACCTCGCCGAGCAGTTGCGCGTCGGGCGCCGCCGCGTTGCGCTTAAGGTGTTGAGCCGCGCTTGCTCGGAAGACCCCGAGATCGTCAAGCGCTTCGAGAATGAGGCCGCCTCTTCGGGGCGTATCCATCACCGCAACGTCGTGATGATCTTTGAGAGCCGCGCCTCGGATGACGGCCAGCTTTACGTCGCTATGGAATACGTCAATGGCAAGACGCTGCGTGACGAGATACAGGAGCGCGGCGCGCTGCCGCTCGCCGAAGTCGTCGAGATTAGCAAACAGATTTGCGCCGGACTTTCTGCCGCGCACCGGCTCGGCATCGTTCACCGCGACATCAAGCCCGATAACCTCATGCTGATGCGCGACGACGATGGCGCGCGCGTCGTGAAGGTTCTCGATTTCGGCATCGCCCGGCTGGCGGAGCCGGGCACGGCGCAGTCGCGCACGGCTTCGGGCATCATCATGGGGACGCCCTATTATATGTCGCCCGAACAGGCGCTCGGCTCGACCGGCGATAAGATCGACGCGCGCTCAGACATCTATTCGCTCGGCATGGTGGTTTATCAAATGCTGACCGGGCGCGTCGCCTTCGAGTCGGATTCGTGGATGGGCGTGATGTACAAACACCTCCACGAGCCGCCGCTTCAGCCGCGCGAATTGCGACCGGAGCTGGGCTGGTATGAAGAGTTCGAGCAGGCCGTGTTGCGCGCCCTCGAAAAAGACCGCGATAAACGCCCGCAGACGGTCAGCGAGTTTGCTGAGGAGATGGAGACGGCTTATCGCCGCGCCATCGCCGCCAACCCCGAAACGGTCAGCGCCGGGGCCTACGACGTGACCGTCGCCGGCCTCGCGCCGCCTTTCATGCAGGCGACCGCGGCGGCTCAACCGGCGCGGCAGCAAACCGTGGCGCCGGTCGCAGCCGCCACGCAAGCGGCGGGTCAGGCGACGGTAGCCGCGACGGCACCATCCGCTTTGAGCAACCGCCGCAAAACCCTGGCCATCGCCGGCTTGCTCATACTGGCGGTGATGTCGGCAATCTACTTCCTCCGCTCGAAGCCCGTCGCGACGCCGCAAAAAGTGGCGGTGGACACGGTGCCTGCGGCGGCGGTCGCCAGGCCCATGCCGGAGATCGAGACATTTGAATTCGAGGTGCTGACCGTTGAGCCGAGCGGCCATCTCAATGTGCCGCATCGCCGCTCTGCGTCATACTTCAGCGAAGACATTGACGGCGAGGTGAGCCTCGACATGGTCGAGATTCCCGGCGGCGCTTTCAAGATGGGAGCGCCGCTTGAAACCCAGCGCGAGCGCAAGCAGAGCGAACGCCCGCAGCGCCAGATTCGCGTGCCGGGATTCTTCGTGAGCAAGTATGAGATCACCGAAGCCGAATGGCGTGCGGTGGCGCGGCTGCCGCTGGTCAGCCGCCAGCTCGAAGAGAACCCTTCGTCATTCAAGGGCGACGGCCAGATGCCCGTGCAAAACATCTCGTGGCTGGACGCGGTCGAGTTCTGCGAGCGGCTGTCGCGCGCCACCGGGCGACGCTATCGTCTGCCGACCGAAGCCGAATGGGAATACGCCTGCGCGGCTGGCACCCAGACGCCCTTTTATTTTGGCGAGACGATCACGGCAGAGCTCGTCAATTATGATGCGAACTATCCTTATGGCGCGGGGCCGAAGGGCGAGACGCGCCGTCGCCCTATATCGGTCGGCGCCCTGAGCGCGCCCAATGCTTTCGGGCTTTACAACATGCACGGCAACGTCGCCGAGTGGTGCAGCGATTACTGGCATGACAGCTACATCGGCGCGCCTGCCGACGCCAGCAGTTGGGAATCGCGCGGCGACGCCAGTGTGCGCGTCCTGCGCGGCGGCTCGTATTACGACGGCGGCGACGATTGCCGCTCGTCAGCGCGCACCAAGGACCCGGCAGACATCCGTCTGCCTTTCATCGGCTTTCGCGTCGTCATGGTCGCACCCTAATTAAAGGAGCGCCGCGGCCCGGTCGTTGACGACCGGCGACGGCTTCCTGTCTAATCATCGGCGATGGCGAAACAGGTCTACCTTGCCGAATGGGTCTTGCCGATCACCTCGCCGCCGCTCGCCGACGCGGCGGTAATCGTCGAAGACGACCGCATCATCTTTGTCGGCCCACGCGCCGCAATCGAAACCCATGCCGCATTCAAAGATGTCGAGCGCCGCGACTTTGGCCGCGCGGCGCTGCTTCCCGGCCTCGTCAATACGCATAGTCATCTTGAGCTGACCTTGATGCGCGGCTTTCTCGAAGACCTGGCGTTTCGCGATTGGATCATTAAGCTGACGACGACGAAGTACGAACGGCTGACGGCTGACGATATGCAGGCGAGCGCGCTCGCGGGCACGGCAGAAGCGATTCGCGCCGGCATCACGACGCTGGCTGACACCGGCGACACCCGCGCCGCGTTCGGGGCGCTGCTCGCGAGCGGGCTGCGTGGTATTGCTTACAGAGAATGTTTCGGCCCCGACCCGCAGGTCGCCGAGCAGAATCTTGCCGAGTTGACTGCCAAGGTTGGCGAGATGCGCGAGCGAGAGACGCAACTCGTGCGCGTCGGCATCTCGCCGCATGCGCCGTATACGGTCTCGGCGCGATTGTTTCAGCGGGCAACTGAATATGCCGTGCGCCAGTCGCTCGACCTCTGCATTCACGCGGCGGAATCACAGACCGAGCAAGAGCTGATGACCGCCGGCACCGGCGAATTTGCCGAAGGCTTGCGCCGGCGCGGCATCGACTGGCGAGCGCCCGGCGTTTCGACCGTCAAATATCTTGAACGACTCGGCGTGCTAGAGGCCGCGCCCTTGCTGGTCCATTGCGTTCGCGTAGACGGCGAAGAGGTCGCCTTGCTTGCCCGTCGTCGAGCCCGCGTCGCCCACTGCCCGAAGTCAAATGCCAAGCTCGGACACGGCATCGCGCCGCTTGTGGCCATGCTCGACGCCGGCATCAGGGTAGGCTTAGGCACAGACAGCGTCGCTTCGAACAATCGCTGCGACCTGATCGGCGAAGCGCGCTTCGGCGCGCTCATTCACCGGGCCGCCGCGAAATCTTATCAGCGCCCCTCCGCCGACGAGCTATTGCGACTGGCGACGATTGGCGGCGCGCAGGCGCTCGGTTTGGATGATCAGATCGGCTCACTCGAAGCCGGCAAGCAGGCCGACCTGATTGCGATTGATTTGACGGCGGCTCATCACACGCCGGTGCATGACCCTGCGGCGGCCATCGTCTTCGCGGCTACGGCAAGTGATGTGCGGCACACCGTCGTCGCGGGCCGCGTCTTGTTCGATGGCCGCGAAGTCAGGACGTTTGATGAAGCCGCCGTGCAAGCGCGCGTCAACCAGGCGCTGGCGCGCATGCAATGATCCGCCGGTTAAGTTATCTGCGACCAATTCTCTCCTTCAATCACTCACCAGCGCACAACGCGCAGCCATCACGCCGGCCAGCCCTCTGCACCCTGGCCGGCGCGGGCGTGCGTATCTTTGAATGGGCAGCCAGGCGGCGAAGGCTGGTGTGAACTTTTACCGCAAGCCGGCGGGGCAAATGCGCCGAACGCGCCACCGACGAAGCGCGGACCACGACCCCTGGCCGGTGAGAAATCGGGAACACGTTTGTTGACACTGCCGTATGAAGCGGTGGACAGCAATCATCGAAAACCCGCTGCATCAAGAGGATTATTATGGCGAGGAAGAGACCGCATAAGTGGATATACGTGTTGGCGGCGCTGCTTGTAGTCGCCGGGCTCGGCGGCTTTGGGCTGACCCGCATGACGAAGGCCAAGGCCGAGATTGATCCGTCGAAGCTGGCGACCGTCATGCGCGGCGACCTGGCGCGCTCGGTCGTTGCCACGGGCCGCATCGAGCCGATATCTAAAGTTGAGATTAAGTCGAAAGCCAACGGCATCATTAAAGAGCTGAAGGTCAACATCGGCGATCTGGTCGAGCCCGGCCAGGTGCTTGCCGAGTTGGATAAAGACAACCTCGCGGCGCGGTTGCGCGAGGCGCGCGCTGCGCTGCTCAACGCCGAATCGAACCTGACCGCCGCGCAGGCCGAGTACCGCAAGAATCAGGTCGAGGCCGACAGTCCCGATGTCAGCTTTGCCCGTCGCAATGTCGAGCGCGTCGAAAAACTCTACAAAAACGGGCTGATTTCACAGCAAGACCTCGATGATGCGCACCGCCCGCTTGAACAAGCCGAGAACCGCCAGCACGTCGCGCGCTCGCAGTTGAGCGTCAGCGAGGCGCGCATCAGTCAAGCGCAGGCGATGGTCGGCCAATCGAAAGCCGCCGTCGAGCGCGCCGAAGAAGAGCTCAATAACGCCACCATCCGCTCGCCTATCAAAGCCGTCGTGCTGTCGCGCGATGTTGAGATCGGCAGCCCGGTCTCGTCCATCTTGAACATGGGCGCGGCGGCGACACTGGTGATGGTGCTGGGCGACATCAGTCAAGTGTATGTCAAAGGCAAAGTGGATGAAGCAGACATCGGCATGGTGCGTCTCAATCAGCCGGCGCGCATCAAGGTCGAGACCTTCAAGGAGAAAATCTTCGAGGGCCAGGTGACGCAGATTTCGCCGATGGGCGCCGAGAAAGATAACGTCGTCAGCTTCGAGGTGCGCGTGTCGATCAACAACCCCGGCGGCGAGCTGCGCGCCAACATGACGGCCAACGCCGAGATCATTCTCGAAGAGCGCAAACAGACGCTGCTCATCCCCGAAAGCGCTATCGCCTATGACGCGCAGCGCAACCCGTCGGTCGATGTCCCCGCGCCCGCCACGCCCACGGGCCGCGAGCGCCGCCCAATCAAGGTTGGCGTCAGCAACGGCACCAAGACCGAAGTGCTCGATGGCCTGAGCGAAAGCCAGCAGATCATTCTTCAGTAGTCAGTAGTCAGGAGTCAGAATAAAAGCCGCGGCGATAGTCGCCTTCCTTGTTTATTCTGACTTCTGACTGCTTCGGTGCGTTATGCGCGAACTCTTTCGACAAACTCTGGGCAACCTGGCGGCGAACAAGCTGCGCAGCTTCTTGACCATGTTCGGCATCACCTGGGGGATCATCGCCATCGTCATTCTGTCGGCGACTGGCGAAGGCTTTCAACGCGGCAATCTGAAGGTCATGCGCGAGCTGGGCAAGAATATCGTCATCATCCGCAATGGCCGCACCAGTATGCAGGCGGGCGGCGAGCGCGCCGGCCGCATCATTCGTCTGGACATCAACGATGTCTACGCGCTCAAGGAAAAGTCGAGGCTGCTCGAATACATCACGCCGGAGCTGATGGGCGGCGTGAAGATCAAGAGCGCTTTCAACGCCGCCAGCGCCGGCACCAGCGGCGTCTGGCCAGTCTATCAGCAGATTCGCACCATCGAGCTTGAGCGCGGGCGATTGATGAATGAAGCCGACAACAGTGAAGCGCGCCGCGTCGTCATTATGGGCTACGACGTATGCAAGCAGCTCTTTGCCGACCGCGACCCCATCGGCAGCGCCGTGACGCTCAACGGCGTGCCCTATACGGTCATCGGCAAGATTCGCAAGAAGACGCAGGACTCGAATTACACAGGCCCGGACAACAACCGCCTGTTTGTTCCCTACGAGACGATGCGCAAAGACTTCCCGCTGCGCGGCGGCCTCAACACCGCGGACTCGCTGTCAACGATCATCGCCGCGCCTTTTGACGAAGTCGCGGAGCAGCTCGCCAACGGGCCGGACCAACGGGGCAGGGGATTCTTTGACAACAGCGGCCCGGTCGAAACCGAGGTGCGGCAGATTCTCGCGCCGCGCCATGACTTCGACCCGCAGGATCGCGAAGCGCTGTCGATGTGGAACACCGCCATCGGCTCGGTCATGTTCGTCAAGATCATCAGCAGCATGAAAGAGTTCTTCCTCGCCGTCAGCATCATCACGCTGGCCCTGGGCGGCATCGGCGTAATGAACATCATGCTGATCGCCGTCAAAGAGCGCACCAAAGAGATCGGCGTGAGAAAGGCTCTGGGAGCCACTTCCGGCAACATCCAGCGGCAGTTTCTCAGCGAAGGGTTGCTGCTGACGTTGTTGAGCGGGATGATCGGCCTGGGCCTTGGCGTCGGTTTGTGCAAGCTCATTAATCTCGCGCCGATGCCCGAGCGTTTCGCGGGGATGATCGTCACCTGGCAGACCGCGGCATTCGCCCTCGGGGTGCTGGTGCTGATCGGCGCGCTGGCCGCCGTCTACCCGGCCCGCCGCGCCGCCGAGCTGCCGCCGATTGAAGCCTTGCGCTTTGAGTTTTAGGAGACACCCACGTGCTGATCAAAGAAGTCTTTCTGCAAGCCCTGTACGCGCTCGCGCACAACCGCTTTCGCGCCTCGCTCACCCTGCTGGGCATTGCCTGGGGCATCGTCACGGTGGTGATCCTGATGGCCTACGGCAATGGCTTTCACGACGCGCTGATGGTCGGCTTTCGCGGCGCTTTCTCTGACGGCACGGTGGTGGCCTGGCCGGGGCAAACCAGCCTGCAAGCCGGCGGCGAGCGCGCCGGTCGCCGCATCATGCTCAAGGAAGAAGACGTCGACGCCATCAAAGAGCTCGGCGCGATCAAGCACGTCAGCCCCGAATACGTTCAGGGGCAGCAGGTCAGTTATGGCAACCGCTCGACTTCGGCAACGGTGCGCGGCGTCGCCCCCGAATACGGCGTGATGCGCGCCGAGATTCCTGAAGCCGGGCGCTTCATCAACGCCGAAGACATAGACAAGCGCCGCCGCGTCGCTTTCCTCGGCCACGAAGTCGCGCGCAAGCTCTTTGGCAACAGTCCGGTGGTCGGCGAGAGCGTGCGCGTCGGCGGGCTGTCGTTTGAAGTCGTCGGTGTTCTCGCCGACAAGGTGCAGATGTCGAGCTATTACTCGCCCGACAAGTTCTGCGTCTTCATCCCCTACTCTGCCGCCAACCAGTTGTGGGACACCACCTATGTAAGCAACATCGTCTTTCAGACGCTCGACCCGGCGCAGCAGGATGTGGCGCTCAAGCAGGTGCGCGAGGTGCTGGCGGCGCGCTACCACTACGACGCCCGCGACGAGCGCGCCGTCAGCCTGATGGACACGGTCGAAAACAATCGGGTGCTGAATGGCATCACCGGCGGTTTGAAAATCATCCTCGGCTTCATCGGCGCGCTGACCTTGATGATTGGCGGCGTCGGCGTGATGAACATCATGCTGGTGAGCGTCACCGAGCGGACGCGCGAAGTCGGCGTGCGCAAGGCGCTGGGCGCGCGCCGCCGCCACATCCTCTTTCAGTTTTTGCTCGAAGGCATCGTGATTACCTTCTTAGGCGGGGTGCTGGGCATTGTGCTTTCGTATGGGCTGGCGCTGGTGATCGGCACGCGCCCGTTTCTCGCCGACCTGCTCGAAGATGCGTCGCGGCAGACCGACATTCATCTTTTGCTGTCAGCGGACGTGCTGATCGTCGCGACCAGCATTCTCGCTTTCGTCGGCCTGGCGAGCGGCCTGTGGCCGGCGCTGCGCGCCTCGCGGATGGACCCCATTGAATCGCTCAGGTATGAGTAAACGGACGAGAAGAAACGCCGTGCAGTTGAAGCGGCAATCACTGGTAGGGTAAAATCACAATCTGCCTTAAACCTGCCCGATATAAAGAGGCAGACGGCGTGAAGCCTTCAGGCAAACGCAAGTAGAGCAGGGCATGGCGGCGTAGCTCAGCCGGTTAGAGCGTGGGATTCATAACCCCAAGGTCAGTGGTTCAAGTCCACTCGCCGCTACTAATCCTTTCAACTATTTACGGCCACCTTCACGCGGTGGCTTTTTTCTTCTGTACCAGGAATGTGACAACATTCCTGCGCTTGCCCTTCGCCGCCGCTTCAACGGCACGGCGTTTCCCTTGCTCGGTCGCGTGAACGTAACGCATCGTTGTGTTGATGTCGGCGTGATCCATGATGTCCTGAATGTCCGTCAGGTTCGCGCCGTTTGCGGCTGCGCGTGTACCGAACGTGTGCCGCCCGGCAACGTGAAACCGGATGTGCCGCAGCCCGGCATCTTCCAGAGCCGCCCGCCAAGCATTCTTGAAATCCCCGACGGGCTTGCCCGTCTTCGGATTCTCGAACAAGTAGCCGTGCGGCCCGGCATTCTCGACCAGCCGCTCAAGCATCGGGCGGATGTCGGGATGAATCGGCACGAATCGCGGCTTGCCGTTCTTCGTATACCTGAGCCTGATCCGCTCATGCGAGAACTCGATTTGGTCTTTGTGCAGGGACAGCAACTCGCCCTTTCTCATTCCCGTGTAGAGATTGAGCTGCAACACATCAGCGAGATAGGCCCGACGGCCTGTGAGATGAGACAGCAATTGCCTCTCCTCTTCTTCCGTCAAGTAATCGTGCAGGATGGTAGCTACGGCGCACAGGCCGGCACCTTTACAGGGGTTCGCCTGTAACAGTCCGCGCTCTATCGCCAAGCTGAAGATGCGCGAAAGCAACTGAAGCTCACGGTCAACGGACGCAGGAGCGCGGCGACTGCCACGACCATTGAACGAGTCACGGCGACGCCTCTTGAACTCCCTCACATCGTCTTGCGTGATATCGCGCATCCTCTTGTTCCTGAAATGAGCGAGTATGGGCTTAGACCTTGAAACATCATTGCGCCAGGAGCGCTTCTCGGCCTTGGCCCATGGGAGAAAGACCTTCTCGACAAAATCTCTGAGCGTGATCGTGCTCGGCTCCCGACCGAACCGGCCCTCGAAAACTTCGTTCTTGGCTTTGGCCTCGGCTTGTTCAGCCTGCCACTTGGTTGTTGCGTCAGGTACGGACACCCTGAATCGCTGGCCGCGCACGGAGAAGTCGTACCACCAGCGTTTGCTGTGCCCGCACTTGCCTTTACAGCTACACCACTTTCGTTGATAGACCGCCACCTGTCATTTCTCCTTTCGAGATTTGACAGCAGCGGGCCGATTGCTATTGGCAATTTTACACGCTGTCGCATGAGCCAGTCTATATGTGGTGTGAGGGTCATCTGTTGGCAAAGTCCAAGCGAGAATCTCCCAGAGCAAAAAGCGCGGCTCCGATTGCTTATAACCGTTTGCGTATCGCACCGGGATGATCTTATGAGACACCCAGGCGTCAACCGTGGAAAGCTTCACACGAAGCAGTTCCGCCACCTCTGTTCGCGTTAGAAAGATCACCTGTAAGAGCTTCACAATGTCCGCGCTGTTACGCTGCACGTTTAACCGGCGAAGTAGAATGACTGCCACTTGGCTAGTAACTTCTTCGATTGAAGCAACCATTAACTGTTCGTTTGCTGAGTGACTGCTCATCTTTACACCTCTGTCCACACTTTGCCCCGCCTGCAATAAGGCCGTGCTGCGATAGTCACGCGGGCAGGTACGTGCTCGCAATAGCAACACTGGGCAATTGATTTAAGATTTGCGCTTAGCTGGGGGCATAGCGACTTTCGGCTTATCTGCCGGCTGACTACATTCACCCAACGGGAGCACGCCAACCTGTTTATCAAACCGTGTGCCGAAAAAAATGGTATACCATTTGCAGTCCAATGTAGATTTTGCTGAATCAATTTGAATATAGTGATAACCTCCTGGCCTGTCCCTAAACTCAATGGTGAGCTTTCGGATCATTGCGCGCGAATCGCTAGCCAGAGAGAATGTCGCCGCCAATTCTACAGAAATCGAGATCAAGAAGTTACACCTAGCTGTTCTGTGCCGAGAACTGTGGGTTTTGCTCGTATCTATACTGCCTGCTGTCCTGCCTTGCTCAATATGTTTTGAAACGTAAGGACATCATTGGGTACGGTTGTTAGACTGGGAAACCCCGAGCCGGAAATCCATCCAGGCTCCCATCGACTGCATAGGGCTAAAAGGTGGGGTGGCCACACACGGCCATTATGTGGCCACATAATGGCCGTGTGTGGCCACCCCATTCACCGGACAGACGGTCATCAGGTGAACGTCAGCCAGTGCTGCCGGCCGAGGCGTTGCAGGGGATTCATCTTGGAAGATCAGGTAGGTTCAGTCTATTCTATGCGCCGGGGGTGAAGAGATAGGCTTTGCACAAAGGGCTTGACGACCCCAACGCTTTCCCGGCTTTGGCAGTTACGGTTTATTGTAGGGTGCAGTCAAGTACAAGTACTTTGTCTTAGCAGATCTGAGATTTATCCGGTCTGTTTCTGCCGCGCAACAACCACTCATGATGTTTTACTTGACCTTCCCACTAACCGGTCCCTCAACACACGCAAGACTTCTTGCCGCACTCTGGCGACAGACTGGCACACTACCGAGTGTTCGTTAAATAAGCAGTGAAATCAATGATTAAAAATCAAAATGTTGACTTTTTATTTTGTCGATTTACCCTATTGACCGAACCGGGAAGGAACACTTCAATTGATCGACGTAGCAGAACGCATCGCCAAACGCTTGTTCAACGGTGAGACAGAATCAGCGCGCGACGGTACAAAGGATCTAGCACAGGACATTGAAGCGCGGCCAGGTTTTCAGCCTCTAGCGCATGCCCTCTTAGCCTTAGGGGAGGGCAGATCGATTCAGGGAATTGCCCGACTGAGCCGCGCCCGCAAGATTTTCCTGGACGAGGCCTGCTCTGAAGTCGAATTGGCAATTGAAGAAACCGACCAGCTCAGAGGCTGGATTGACAGTCTCGAATCGCGCTTGCAAGCATTAGCCCGCAGCAGAACCCGCAGAGTACTTCTGGAGCCTCCGGAAATCCAGCAAGACCGTCTTCACTACTTCTTGTGGCTTGCCACACGTGTGGAAGCCGATCACAGCCAGACGGTCAAAATTCTCCTACCCATTTGCTATAAGGCCTTGAAAAGTCGCCTAAAAAGCAATCATTCCGGCACGAATGGGGGCAGCATACTGGATGATCTACCGCATCAGTTGGCGGTCTTTATCCGTTTCTTTCCACAAGAGCAATTGCGCAACGGCAGTCTCACGAATGGCCACATCAGCTATCAAGCTGTAGAAGAGGCTGTCGATCTGTATCATAAGTCGGAATCCGGGATTGCAGAGCTTGAAACACGCGATCGTTACGTGCGGCAGATCTCCGAGACGCTCGGTCTGGCTAAACGTAGAGCAAGTGCGGCAAGCGGCCACTGTGGTCTTGGGTTCAATCGTGAAGCAAAAGAGGCGCTTGGCTTCGATGCAGACCAACGGATTACCGCTGAGGAAGATCTGGATGAAGATGGTCGTTCACTCGGTCTATTGGTCTGGCCGGACGTAGAGGAGGAAAGTTACGAGCATCGGTACGAGTCGGCGCGCTATATCGACTTTGGCAACTGGTGCCGGGGGAGCGGGCCGCGCGCCTCGGCATATTGGACTACCCGCGAGCGCCGTGTGGTGACGCCGAACGAACTGCGCCGCCTAGTTCATCTTTTCGATAGCAATACTCAAACACCTGTTAAGGCGCGGGGGGCGCTACTGCTCTGGTTGGCGCTGATTACCGGTCTGCCGATCAAACGATTACTGAACCTGCGCCTGCTGCGCAGCGTCGAAGAAGTCGAAGCGATTATACAGTTCGATGTGGAAACCGCGGAAGAGTCACCTATTTACCTTTACGCAGAAGGCGGAGTGTTGCTTGCTACGCCATCCCACGACCTGGAAATGGGCGTTCGTTTGATTCCTGGTTCAGCGTATCGGCCCCGAGCCTGTCTAGTTCCTATGGCATTGGGAGGGCGTGGCCAGCGCTACGCTCAAGTTGCGGTGAGTGATCGCTTAGACAGAGATAGGAAAGGGGCATTTGTTTTTTCAAGCCCGTATCGACCGGCTCAGGCCATGACGCTGGATGATCTCTCAGGGGCGCTCGAAAAAATATCGCGTGACGGTTGCCTCGGGCAGTACCCGATCACCTGGTCTAAACTTAGTAGAAGTCTACGGGCTTATTCTGTAGAGGCAGGAATGACGCCCCTGTTGAGCGGCGTGACAACGGGCCGCCCGACACGGGCGATGACAACCATCCTTCACTACGTTGGGTATGACGCAGACCGTTTCTATGCAGATCACGCGTGTGCGGTGAGCTATATCGAGCGGATAGCTGATCGAGGCTTGGACCAGTTCTCGAAAGAGGGGCTGGATATGGATCAGCGAATTGCCAGTGTTGTGCGCGGGTGCATTGGCGCATCTTATGTGCCGCGGCGCGGCTTGGTTGCACGAGCATGGGCGGCAATCTGTGAGTGCAGTTCGCCCGGTGTTATTTCAAACCAGACTGAACTAAATGCCGCCACCCTTCGGGCTGCTTTCGCTTTGATGGTTCGACCGGAATCCGCCAGCAGGAATTGGTTGCGTTGCGCCGCCAGAACCTGGATTTGGACTCAGGACTTATGCGCATTAAGGGAAAGGGGAACGCCTACTTTCGAGAAGCACGAGAGGTCCCCGTTGCAGAGCTAGCCATCAACGAGTTACGAGCCTATTTAGCCAAAACGGCCAGCTTCGCGAGAACGGACCTGGAAGATGCATTCTTTGTGATTGCTAACAATGATCGAAGGCTGGAAAGACTGCAAGGCGGAACGATGGATCAGTTGATCCTGGAGTTGGGATTGGAGGATCACATACCTTTTTGCACACGTACGCTGCGGCATGCGCTGCGAACGGAATTGCACGAGCGCGGCACTTCGTACGAGGCCGTGAATGAGGCGTTCGGGCATACGGTTACAGAGGGGACTGTGATGCACCAGTTATCCGGTGGTCGTCTGGGCAGAACTCAAGAACTGTTTCGGGCAGAGGCTCAACTTGCCGCAAGCGCGCTTCTGAGTATCTGAAGTATGGAAGAGCCGAGTCTTTCAATTAAATATCTCGATGACCTTTCCAAAGAGTGGATGGATTCTAAAACCTCTCTGGCAGTCCGAGAAGAACCTCTTAGCCCAGACCACACTGTTCCCAATTCGGTGAAAATACAAGCCGATACTTCCACTGTTCACAAAGCCTTGATTAATCAAGTACCGAAGACCATATCCAGCACTGCTGTCCCGATTCATCTCACCGCTAGGGATATTGGAGCAGTGCTAGCAGCAGCCACCGCAAACGCAGGTCGAGTGCGGAAGACGGAACGAACGCGCTACCTTTACTGGCTTTTGTGCCGACTCGGTGCGTTAAGCTATATCACGTTCACCCTACCTGTCGAAGCAATTGATCGCCCTCCACGTGCGTTGGCTTTTATTGCGGACGATCCTAATTTGCCGCTGGCCAGTCGTTTTCGCGCCTGGCAGCAACACCTCGCGTCGCTTACTCTCGATACGCGTCTCAGGTCGCATCAAGGAAGAACAATGACACGACAGGAACGCGAGTTTCGCACTCTCGCGACCCTATTGGCTTTCGGCGCGCCCTGTGGGAAGAAGGCCCTGGCAGATGTGGCAAGACTCAACCGGTCAGATTTATTCCTGGGTAAGGACACGCTATGGCTGCGGGATGAAATGGGGAACAGTACCATTGAATTGACTCTGCACCCTGTGCAGTCGCTGGCTTTCGCATTATACGTTCAGGCCACAGCAGATAGAAATCACAGGGAGGCAAACGAGGATGGAACTGCAAACCCGGTTGCGCTCTTTCCGTCGGCCAGAACTGGGCGTGGGCGAAGAGGCTTCAGGAGATGGCTGGCAAAAGAGCTTGAGTCAGCCGATCAGGCAATTCCCATAACGAACGCGCACTGTCAGGTGCGGGCCAGACTTCAAACACTCTTAGCAGGCGCACGGCGATGGATGCTCAATATTTATCCGGCTTATCTTGTTTCGGTTCTCGCGGGGCGATTTCATGCGACGGCGATTTCGCCCGAGGGAGAGAAGCGACATCCAGATCAAAGGCGAGGAATACCCGGTCAGCAGAAGGACTTGCGAAAGAGGCTGCGCAGGGAGGCGCGAAGATTCCTCGGCACCGACACCGGCATCTTCAGCAGGCGGAACGTCGACGACCTTTGTAGTCGGTGGGGAGACTTAATTCGCAAACCTGTTGAAGAGGACGTAAGAGAACATCCGGACGCCGGGCAGACCTGGAACCTCTTCCTATTGATCAGGTCGCTGGAGCGGTTTCTCCGTGAAGGCTATACCAACCGCTATAACACCTTTGAGAGGTTGTTTAATACCGGCTGCGCCATCCTTAATGTGCTGGGTGACAGACCCGCCTGGTTGCTGGGAGAAGAGGAGACATCCTCCCTCACCCACGATATGGCGCCAACCGTTCTCCGAGAAGTTGCCCCTCACCTTTATCGAATGTCTATTGTAGCCGCCGATTATGGTTTGTGTAGCTACCCGGAGCCGAAAGGAAAACGCCAGCGCAGAGTAAGTAAAAGGCCAAGCCCTCGCAAGGTGCCGAGACCTGAGGACATAGAGCGGATCGCCCGTCACTTACTTGAGGAGGGGCAAAAATCGGATCTCAAAAGGAGAGTCGTTCCCCCGCGCGTTGTGCTCCTCTACATGGACCTGTTAGCCCTTGGCTTGCGTAAAGAGGAAGCGCTGTTAGTGAAGGCCGAAGATATCGATCTCTTAGATAATGCTGAGGAAGCCGACCTCCTGGTATATGGTCACAAAACCCCGGCGGCCCGGCGTCGCGTTCCCTTGGACCAGCACCCTCATCAGGATGGCGCGAGGAGAGTAATTGAAACGGCACGCGCACTGCTGTTTGACCGAAAAGGTAAAATCCCCATGTTGATGGCCATCAGTGGTCGGCGATACCGGCGCTACCAGAGAGTCGGGGCTGAGGATGAAACAGTAACCGTGGCTCAACTGGACCGTGCGCTTGCCAGGGAGGGCCGGCGCTGTGGGGTACATGATCTCACGCCCCATCAGCTGCGTCATGCCTCGATCACGAGCTGGCTGCTCATGGATGACGCCGTGCCTGAATTGATAGCCAAGGTTCACGGGCAGGTGGATCTATCGACTACATTCGAACATTACGTTCATGGGCTGTCGCTGATTCAGCGGCGCGATTTGAAGGATTTTTTGGCTCGAAAGGAAAACTGTGCATGGGTTGCTGCACCGGACGCAGTCAAGCTCCTAGGAGTCTCGAAGCAAGCCCTCTACAGGCGCTTCCCGGCGAACAGTAACCTGGTGCGAGAATCTGACGATCAAGCAATTCCAGGGATGGTGTTGTACCGACCGGGGAGGCCACGCTATATAGAGGCGGGAGCGCTCGCTGACCGTCTCCTGCATCGAGCGCCCCTTATTGCCTCATGCCGAAAATAGCTCTCACCGTTCACTGACGGGATCTGGTCGCGAGTAGAATCGTGATCCAGTCGCTCGCTTCACCTCGGGGCATTTCACAAATACCCTCCGCGGGTTGTCTGGTCAGATAAGCTATCAGATCGCGCTGAGCGCTTGTCATCGGCTCTTTGCGCCAGGCGCGGTTGGCCTCCGCAAAGATCGTGCTTTCCCCCATAGCGTTCAGCTTCCACTTCACGTCCGCAAACACTTTTTGCAAATCAACTCCAGCAGTGAAGTGCTCAAGACCCTCGGCGCTGACGATCACCGCTTGGTATAGTCCATTATCTCGTCGGATGCGCACCATGCGCGAACGCCTTCTCTCATCAGACTGAAGTGGCAAGATGTATGTGTCGCCGAAGAGCAGGTACCGGAGGCCGGTGGCTTCTTCTAAAACCCTCAAGACGTCGAACGCTTCGACGCTCCCGTTCAGTGAAGACGGAGCGAGGAGATGGCGAATAGACTCCTTACAGACGTTGCGACAAACCACCTCGTGCAGCAGCTCCTGCTTACTTCTCTCTATCTGGGTAGCAAGTTGTGACGCAAGTTGCCCCTGGGTATTTACTTTCTTCAGGTCCTCGCCATCGATTCCGAAAGCCGAAAAAAGATCGACTGTGGGTTTGTCTCGACGGCGGTCTTCATCTACCAACTCGATGACAACGGCATAGGGATATCGGCCTGGGTCGGTCGGAAAAGGACGCAAAGCCCTGCTGATCATTTGAGCCAGGAGAACTCTTGCGGAACACTCGGTAAAGGATCTCAACAGCAAGACGGCTTTTAGCCTGGGCGCGTCGAAGCCCTCACAAAGCAGCGCCGCGTTAGAGATGACCTGCAAGGGGCCTGTGCGGCACAGGTCAATTATGCCGTCACGCTCTTGGCGGGCCATGTGCCCGTACACGGCCCGTGCAGAAATGGCGTACGTGTTGAAAGCCTGCGCCACGTCGATCGCATGATCGACGTCAGCCGTGAAAGCGATGGCCGGGAATGCTTCCCCATAAGCACGATACGCCTCCACGGCAGCCCGATTACGTGGCGCAATATTGATTACCTTGGAAAGTTCCTTGAGGTCATAATCGTTGCTTGCATTCAGGGGCACTTCAGAAAGGTCGATGTTAGTGCTGACGCGCCAGCCCTTTGCGTCGACCAGCTTGCCCAATTCGATCAGACGCCTCCAGGTGATCATATAAATGATGAGATTCCCAAAATCTTCGGCGACACAGATGCCATCTCCTCGGATCGGAGTTGCACTGAAGCCGAGCCGCAGCTTGGGTCGAAAATAGCCCATCACCCGTTGCCATTGCGAGGCGCTAGCATGGTGTGCCTCGTCGACCAACACCAACGCGAATCTGTCCTTATCAACCCTGGTCAATAAATCTCTACCTAACTTATGAACGCTAGCGATAACAATGTCGCCGCCCCAATCGTTCGATCTGTTGCTAACGAAAGAAACCCGCAGGCCTGGGCAAGCCAATTTGATCACCTGTCCCCACTGCTGCATGAGTTCGTGCCTATGCACGAGGATCAACGTGCGGCACTTGTATTGCACGCAGAGGTGTATGGCGACGCAGACACCCACCACGGTCTTACCCGATCCCGTCGGCATGACTTCAAGCGCCGCCGGCACGTTATTCTCGAAGGCGACCAGCGCAAAATGAACCGCCTCCTGTTGAAAGAATCCTAACTCAAAAACACCGTAGTGCTCATAACTGGCCAGCCTCAAAATATGAGTACCTTTCTGGTCGGTCTGCCTGATAAGGGCGTCCACGACCGAGATGTAGGTAGCGAGGGCCGATTTCCAAATGGGGCCACAACCGGATTCGCTATCTATCCGTGCAACTGTTTGGGGGCATTAAGGGGCAGCAAAGCGATTTTCCCCATATCAAATCCTGTGCCACTTAATTGAGCCTGTTGGCCAGTTGAAGCAATAGGATTCAGTAGAGATAGGGCTTGGTAGTGGGAAGAAAATGGCCGTTCATGGTTTTATCTTATTGGGGCGAGATTCCCCATTATTTGATATGAAGATGTGCCGGTACCTTAAAGCGCTGACGGACTGCTCCAGGTACCATTGAGGGATTGTGCTGGTTGAGAGGTCAATCTAAAGGTGAATAAGGCCCTGCGTGCCCAGATCGTTTATAGAGTCCCTGTGAGAATCACGGAGAAATTCTGGAGACTCCCCGCCCTATGCTTCCCGCTCCTTTCAACTTACGATCGCAGATTCCTCTTCTGTTTTCTCGCCGCAGATGCACGAGCGACAGCTTGGTCCTTGGGCCCACTCAGTAGTTTCTCGGGCAGCTCCAACTCGTCGTCAATTAACACATCCACGTAAACGTCTGCCGCCCGCGCGTATTTCAGCAAGACTGGTAAGGGCGGCTCACGTATCCCCCGCTCGAAGGCAGAGACTTCCTCTCGCAGGAGTTCTTCTGTCAGCCCCAAGCGGCTGATCATCTCATTCTGCGAGAGTCCGAGCGCCGTCCGTATTCGCAGGAGTTTATCAGCCAGACGCGCCGGCTTTGCCCGCGATGCCCTTCCCATCAGTGTTCTCCCCCTGGTGAGATGAGCGACGCTCTTCTCCACTTGCGCTCAGGATTAAATAGCTCTAATATGTCATCGCCCTGGGTTGGTGCCGGAGGGCTGTCGTTGCTGGAATTATGAGCGATCTCCTTCATTCGTGAGGTGAGGCCGCCTTAGCCTGATTTCGAGGTAGATAAGATAGCAAAGATGGCTTCTGCCGTCACTCGTCCAAAGCTCAGATGAAGCCATGCCTCGCCACAGCCATGCGGATATAGATTAACTACACAGGGAGGAATCACAATGGGCTATATCCCCGAAGCAATCCGCCGGCAAGTGCTCTTCTTCGACGCCAAACAATGCCAGACCTGCGGTCGGCCCATTGATGGGAAAGTGTTGATGCGGCATCTGGACCATCTGCTGCCTGCCGCATCAGGGGGGGAAGCGGTGGTCTTCAACCTCCGGCAGCTCTGCCATGAGTGTAACCTGGCGAAGAGTACCCATCTCGTTGAGCCAGCCCAGCGATTGCTGGTACTTCAGCAGCGACGACTGGCCGAACTCACAGACTATTTTCAAAATGCTCCTGCCAGAATCGTCGGCAATGAGCGATTGCGCGACCCGCAGGCCGAAGCCTATCTCGCCATCCGTGACTACTTCAGCCAGCAGCCTTCCGCCCCTGCAATTGTCGAAATCCCCACCGGGTGCGGTAAGACCGGCATCATTTGTATCGCCCCATTCGGGGTCGCCAGAGGTCGCGTGCTCATTATCGTGCCGAACCTAACCATTAAAAGCATGGTCGAGAAGGCGCTTTCAACCACGAACAATTTCTACTTGAAATGCGGCGTGTTTACCGACATCAACCACTTGCCCACTTTCGTCGTGCTGGAACGTGGTCAGGCAAACTGCGAGGACTGTCTGCGTGCAGACATGATTATTGCCAACGTCCAGCAGATGCAAGGCTGGCTGCCGCTGTTCGACAGCGACTTTTTCGACATGGTCATCGTTGATGAAGCGCATCATGTTCCTGCCGAATCGTGGCGGAAAGTCAACGACGCTTTCCCAGACGCCATGAAGCTCTACCTGACGGCTACTCCATTCCGAAGCGACAATAAGCCAATCGTCGCGGAGCGGATTTATGAGTACCGCCTCGCCCAGGCCATCAGCAAAGGCTACGTCAAGAATGTGATGAAGGTGGACGCGGTCGCGTCCAGAATGACCTTCACCATCGAAGGCGAGAGCCGCGAGTTCAGCTATGAGGAGATCATGGAGATGCGCGAGGAGACCTGGTTCTCCAGGGGCGTGGCGCTCTCGGAACTCTGCAATGAAACGATTATTGATCAAAGCATCGGCATCCTGCTAGAGAAACGCAAGAGTGGCTTGCCTCATCAGATCGTCGCGGCTGCCTGCTCTATCAGCCATGCCATTCAAATCGTCACGCTGTATGAGAGCCGAGGCATTCGCAGCGTCTACGTCGCCAGCGAAGGGATGTCACTACAGGAGCGTGAGCGCCGCCTGGCGGATTTTGAAGGCGGGCGGTATGACTGCATTGTTCAAGTGGGGATACTGGGAGAAGGCTACGACAACCCGAATGTCTCGATAGCGGCGATCTTCCGGCCTTACCGCTCCCTATCACCTTACGTGCAATTCGTCGGAAGGACGCTGAGACACATGGAGGGCGGAACAGCGGACGACAACCTCGCCCATGTCGTATCGCACGTCGGGTTGAACTTGGACCGGCTATGGGAATACTTCAAGAACGAAATCCGGGAAGCGGCAATCCTCAACTATATCGACGAGGAAGATCGTCAGACGGACAGCCGCTCGTTGGCGAAGAAGAGGCGGCAAGGGCAAGCCGTTGAGGTCACCAATCAGGTGATCGAGCGGTTCGTGGTGGACACCTTCGTGCCAGTGGCGGGCATCAACACGGCCTACATAGAGGAGGCCGTTGGACAGATCGACATCATTCTGGGCAAGCTCAGAGAACAAGGGGTTCAGGTCCCTGACCAGATGATACGAGAACAGATCGTAGAATTAAATCGCCCCGTGGGTGCCCGGCCATACGCCTCCGCGGTGAAGCGGCCTGACCTGGAACGCAAGCAGTACCGGTTATGGCTCAACAAAGAGATCATCCGCGCGGCGGGTTCGATTATGGCAGAACTGAGAATCCCGACCGACGCCAGCTTGGTCGCACGATTAGGCGATGGGGACGAGCGAAATAACTACGAGGTGATCATCAGCAGCCTGCATCGGGCTATCAATGAGGCAATGGGAAAAGATCGGAGCAACTCCAGGCGGAATAGCTGGACGCTCGATGAGCTGAAGCTGGCTCGCCAGTCTGTCACCAGAGTGCGGCAAGGGGTCTTATGCGCATTGAAGGACCGACTAATGGATGAATCAGACAAGCCCCATCAAGGATCTTAGCGCGGATGTCATCGCAATTCTCAGTAACGAATCTAGCCTTAATTGGCTATCCCTTCATCAAGTCATACACGGGTCACCAGCACGGCTGGGCGCGTAACTCCACCCCATTTCGATCTTGATCGAGAATCATGTGGAGCCGTGAACTTGTGTGTGGCTCGTCATTGCTACTTGAAACAATTATTATATTTACACCCTGTATAGGGCGCAGTATGGTATGAGCGCAGAGAGCTGTTAACAATTGCAGATTGTCCCATCCTCTTCGAACTGTTGCTTACACCAACAATCAGATTCTGATTGTTGGTGTAAGCAACAGAATGAACGGGCGATTTCAATAGAAAGGCATCAAAACGACAGATCCGCAGGTTAAGCTGATGATTACAACAGCATGGGTTGATCCGGCGCTTCAAATCAGGGGGCAAGACGATCTTGCCGTCAGAGCACCTTGTGAGAATCTTTACTCGCAATTGCTCCCCGGCATTACGAATGTGACGGATCGCGCGCGACTTTATGCTTTTTACCCCTGGCTGGTATGGGCTACTGAAAGGCATCAAGGCCCACTGAGACAAAAGCCCTTTCAAGATATCCTGAGACGAGCCGAATGCCTTTTGACTCTGATAGGCGCATGGCATACGAACCAAACAGAAGGCCTTTTATGGGAGCATGGCGGCGGACTGGTTGGCAGAAACACGCTTGTACCGGTTTGGGAACAAACCGAGTCAGGCAAATCAATCAGGCTCTCAATCTACGCAACGACGAGTGAGGACACCGGCCACAGGTACTTCAAGAACCGGCTTGGTGGATTGGGGCAATACTACCTTTCAACCCTTCGGGAATTGGGAATACTCGGCGGGGATGCTCGGCAAGGAGTGGGATACAGCCCCGAACGGGGCGAACTCCTGGCAGTGGCGTTTGACCGAATGGTCGACAGAAAGAAGTTTTTTGACGTATTGGAGCAAGATCGAGTACAAGCCGATGATCTAAAGGCCCTGCGTCGCTTTTGCCCTTGCTACTTGACCTCAAGCAAGCAGGAACTGGAAGCCCTGACAGACTTGATCTTCAACCAGGAAGGAGTTTTCGGCGACACGCCTGGAGAAAATAGGCGCAAGACGTTGGGACTCGCGCTGGACTTGGCATCTCGTCTTTCGACGATGTCTCCTGGGCAAGCCTCAGATGGTCTGACCGTTGATACGTTCCGCGCCTGCGCATACGCCCAATCTCTGCCGGACGGAGGGCGCTGGGCGGTCCCTGCGCCATTAAAAGCGATTCAGGAAGGCTGGCAGATTTATCAGCGGAACGAACTCCTCTCGATTGCGGTGCAGAGTATCTTCTGGGCTGGACTCGACAAGCTGCAAAAGACTGGATTGAACCCCTCTAATAGTGAAGCGTACCGATCCTGGTTTGAATCATCTTTTGCCTCATCGGTCGCATCGGCATTCGGCAACTCCTTTGCGGGAGCGTTAAGCCAGACTGATCGGCGTATTCCGCCAATTGAGTCTTGGACACATCCTAATCATGAGATTCAGCTTGGGTTCAAATTGGGCGACATCCCGCATCACTTTGACCCCGATGACTGCCATGAGGAGGTGGTCAGAGCGGCAGTGGGAATCATCCTGACGCTGTCCGTACGTGGACGTAAAACCGAGGGAGGCTACGGGGCCTACATTCAATCGCCGGCTTACCTGGCTCCTTACCCGATCAATCTCAATTCGTTCTGTGTGCATGAAAGGAGCACCTGGGCAGCATTCACGACCGCAGGGTTACTGGGCTGGCTTTCGACGACCTGGGGGATTGAGACTCACTTTAGAGTCGCGCTTCGCAAGCTGCGTTATGAGAATAGAGATACGTTTAAGATAAGACCTAGCGAGCAGGGCTTGATTGTTGTTGGGGCACCGCCGCCGGTGTTCAGCCATCCACGCTTGGCGCAGGCGTTGCAGTTTTTATGGGACCTCGGCGCGCTGCACTTAGACCCTGAAACAGGAGCGTTCTCGATTACGGACAGGGGCGAAGCGCTGAAGGAGAAGTGTTGTGGTTGAGGCAGTCTCTATTCTTCATGACCTGCGCAGAGGGAAGTACGAGGCATCGCTCGTTACCACCTTCAACGTGTATTTTCCGTTCTACGAAGACGTCCTATTAAGACACTTTCTCTCCGCTGGATGTCGGCATAATCTACTATTGATGGATGCCAGGCAGTGCGGCGCGGCGCTTCAGGCGAGCAGTACCCGCCCGCGCTTTGCGGGCAAAGCTTATAGGCTGTTGCCGATCAAAGCGGCGCAAGCTTTCCATCCCAAGCTGCTCTTCCTGATCGGCAAGTCTCGTGGGCAGTTGTTTGTCGGGAGCCATAACGCAACGCTGGCAGGCTTCAGCCACAACCGCGAAATCACCAATCGATTTGAGTTCTCGGGCGAGAAAGACGAGCAAGCGCTCGCGGCGATCCAAGCCGCCTGGGAGTTCGTCAAAGCCTGGGCGAACAATTTACCTGAGCCGCTCCAGTCGTCAATCTCAGAGATTGAGGGATTTGCAGGGTGGCTGAAAGGCTCTGTGTCATCTAGTCTTGATACGTCTTTTATGGGGACAATGCCGAAAGGCGCCGCGCTTTGGGACAGGGTCAGGCAGAAACTACCCGGCGACGTAAAGAGGGTAACCGTCGTTGGCCCCTACTTCGATTCTGATTTGCAGTTTCTGAAGAGACTAGCTGCCGAGTTTGCATCTGCCGAGTTGGTTGTTGGGGTTGATTCCCATACGGTTTCAATTTCCGAGGAAGCCGGGCGGACGTTTACTAACGCGAAATTCGTTGATACGGAGTCTCTGCGTGAGGGGATCGGCTATTTGCATGCGAAGGCAATCCTATTCGAGTGTCAGGACGGCCAGGAAGCATTAATCACCGGAAGCGCAAATCCCAGCGGCCCGGCTTGGCTGAATCCACCGGCATTGCGGAACGCTGAAGCTGTCATCCTTCGAATAACGACAAACAAGAACTCAGTCGCGAAAGTTCTGGGCATCAAAGGGCTGGCCAAGCAGCCGCGGGTGTCTCAAGACGCCTGGCGCGCGATGATCAAGCGACCGAACGATCGCGATACATCACACGGGCATCTGCCTGTGATCGCCATCGCCACCGATGATGGGTTCGAAATTGATACCCAGTCGTTTAACCTCACACAAACCGAAGAAGCGAGGATACTTGACGCAAACAGTGACCTCCTTGGCTTATGTACAGGAGTGGCAACTCCAAATGACGTCTTATATTTTGCCGTTGCCGATGACCATGTCCGTATGAATGCGTCACTCCTCGAACTCCGATCAGAGGACAGGCTGCCAGTCTTTGCCATCGTTCACCACGAAAAAGAGCTTTCTGAATCGGCGCTGACCAGCCGTCAAAGAGAGTTAAAGACGGCCCTCGCATCACTCGAAGGCGGCACGCCAATGCTCGAAGAGTTGATGCGAGTTGTCGAGAAGGTGATCTTTGACGACGTGACAGAAGCCTCGCTTGAAGTCGTGAGGAAAGCCACAACGGGTGAAGAGGCAACTGCTGAAGAGCCGACCGCGCAGGCTTCTTATAGAATTCCGCTCAAAGATATTAAGCGGCGAAAGAAAAATAAGCCGGCTTCAATTTCTGCCGGCGATCTCGGGCTATTGCTCGATGCGCTGATCCACCGGTTAGGGGTGGGATTACAGGCGGAGGTCCATTCCTCTGCCGGGTATGCAAGAAGTGAAGAGGACCTTCGTGATTCGGAGGATGAAGAGCTGGTTAATACTCAAGCAATCGATGGGGAGGCGCTGGTTCGCACTTGCCATAGGAAAGTAAGAAAGATGCTGCGCCGGATGACCAGACAGTTGGAAAATGCGGCTGAGTCAAAGGCACGCACCTTAACGGTGATTGCCCAACTCGCGGCCGTCCTGGCCCTGATTCAACGGCTGAACGAACTCGATTGCCGGGCAGCCACCTGGATCCCACAGGGGCAACAACTCGTGCCGGCTGAAGCTAGACTAGACTTTTTTCTCGACGTGACTCGCCTGCTCTACTCCGAGCAATCCGGAATCATGAAATCAGCTTTGGTCGTATTAAATGGGGAGGCTTGTAAAGAGGTCTCGATCATCCGCGGGCTATTGCTTGTCGCCGCTTCAGGGGTTGACCTACAAGGGAAGAAAACAAAGGGAAGTGACGATCTTGACCTTATGCAAAGCAACCTGATTGTGTTATCGCGCCTGATGCTGATGACCGCGGACATCATCCAAGATGACGACGCGTATGAACACGCCCAAACAGCCATCCCCAGATTAGCGCCTGAACTCCGGCGGAATTATTCCGGGCTCACATGGCTCAATGATTTGATGAGATGGGTTGAGGGCATCGAGGCGATCAAGAAAGACTCTCGTAGAGTTCCAACTCTAGGGCAAAGGCCTGAGGCGGGCGATATAGTCATTCATGTTAAATCGTCCCAATTATACATCGTGAAAGAGGTCCCTCATCCAAATGTCAAAGTAATTGATGTCGATAGCCCGGAAGAACAGAAAATGTTCCGTGAGGGCTATGTATCTGTGATTAAATTCCCCCATTGAGCAGGGGGAGGGGCTTGAACGCGTTTTAATGTCGAGTAATCGGTAACCATAGCGGGTGAAGATTGAAGATTGCGGCTGCTTCTTTCACAACACAAAAAAGCGAAGAATTGTACAAAAAGTCTGATTCCTACCGATCATCCCACACCGCGCTTATTCCTCACGGAAGCAGCCCGTCTGTGTAACTTCTCGTTTATACTTTCTGTGCTTTCGGCTACAATGCGACAAACAAATATTTAGTTGCCACCAGAGCAACATCGAACCTGGTTTTTCTCAGCTTTTAGGCTTTCAGTCTAAGCCACAGTAGTACCGCGACTAGAGCGATTGCCAATTCAGCCGTGCCGTCAGTCGGAGTTTGTTTCGATGTCAGACCCCTTATGCCACATTCGCCGGGATAATCCTCGATGCAGCCAGGCGTGCCGCATTCACAGTAATTATCTCCCGATACTGTATGCCCGCCGAACGCTGGAAAGGACAGGCACAGCATGAGCAAACAAACAGCCGATAGTTTTTTCATGCTTTCTCCTTCGGAGACAAAATCGGCTGAATTGTATCAGGCATTACGGCGCAGCGTTGGTAACTATCAGCAGTTGGGGAATCAGCTTATTCGCTTAGCAGAACAGGCCCATGCCTTTCGTCAATTCGATAGAGTCAGAGAATACGGGCAAATCCTCTCGAACATCCCTATTAAGAATTATCAGGCAATAGGTCACTATTATTTAGCGGTTGCTGCCAATAGCAAGGGCAACGGCGACCAACACGAAGCGAAAAGGTTGTTCGAGCTTGTCGTTAGCACCGCGCCGGATGCTTACAAGGTGAAATCCATTATGTCATTAGGCGCTCTATCATTCCACAAGAGGGATTTTGATTCCGCCTTTTACTACTACCAGGAAACCGTTAGAGCCGGAAAGCTAAGTGCCGCCAGCCTGCATGCCATCAAAGCTATCAGTGTCATAAAAGCGATTGAAGGAAATCACGCGCAGGCTGTAAAAGATCTGGAAAGCGTTTTGCCCGTTATCAAGTATGCGCCAGCACACATCCATTTCGATATTCTCAACAGTTATGCCGTCGAACTCGGCGAAGCGAGCCGCAAGGATGAGGCGAGAAACATCATGCGCGTCGTCCTTGCCTCGCCTTTCGCTTTTGCCTATCCTGAGTGGCGCGAGACAGCGCAAGAGTTGCGAGAGCGTAGTCATTCATTCGTCGCCGTCAGTCCGTCTCGTTACAATGTGCTGGCCATGCCAGAGCGCCAGCTGAGTCAGCCCCCCACACCACAGCCGAAGCCGGCGCGCGTCTTAGACCTTGCCAGGTGGAAAAAGAAGATGGCCAAGAAAGCCAAAGACAAACAGACGGAGCAACTTCTTGAAGACATGAGCTTGCAAGATATGGGCTTCAAGTTGCTCGGACTCATCAGCGACAACCGCATGGACGAAGAC